>DATLAW010000125.1:0-33437 GCA_035527255.1 Thermohalobaculum sp.
ACGACCTCTTTGACCTCTTTCGCTTCGACGCGATCGAGGAACTCCGAGAAGTCGATCTGCGTGCCCGCGCTGGTAACACTGCCCTCCTGGAAAACACTGAACAGCGTGACCACGAGCAGGATCAGTATGGCCCAGAACGCCAGATTTTTCGCGTTGCCCAAGATGAATTCTCCGATTTCGCCGCGCTGTCGGCAATTTGTGCGGATGTAAAACATCCGCGACTGTTAAGCACTAGATAGTCACTATCCCCATCAAGTTAAGGGGCAGGCCCCATCAAGTTACGGGGCAGGTCAGTCATGGTGGTCCGGCGCGACCATATGTCGGCCGGGAGGCCCAGGGCAACGCCTCAGCGGCAGTATTTTCGGCGACGATAGCACATTCTGGACTAACTGTCCGCTGATTAACATAATTGGCCAGTGGTGCAGCAAAAAGATCTGGTGCCTGCGTCCCGTCATCGAGCCAAATCGCTGGCGTGGTCTGTCGAACCACGCGCGGCGCTGACGCCCAGGCTTCGGGTATGGTCCAGGTTCCTTTACCGGCACTGGCGCGCAACTGAGCCAGCCCGTACTCACCGAGCGCACCAATGCCCACTGAGGCGGGCCAATCTCCACTAACTGTGATCTTCCACCGCCGATCCCAAACCGCCGCCCCCTGGTTGAGTGGCCGCATTGGCTCGCAGGCACTTGGTTCCCGGCAAATCAGGATTGCGCCAGCCTCGGGTCGGATCAGACAGCCCGACAGGGTCGTTCCGGCACCCAGGCCCGCATCCTGCGTGGAAAGAATTCTGTCCAGCGCCTCGGACAAGGCCCGAAAGCGCGGCCGATAGTTCGCGCCGGAAACCCGGACCAAAGTGTCGGCGAGCAGCCGGAGCGCAGTGTCAGGCTCGTCCACCGCCATCTCGTCGGGATCAAGCCGGACCTCGCCGAACACCCCCCAACGCCGCGCGCGGGCTGCCAATTCGTCCATTGCCCGCTCCAGCACCCGGCGCTGGCGTTGAAGGTGCCAGGCGGTGCGGGCCAATCCTTCGGCGTCGATCCCCAGCGGTGCGAGCAGCGCCAACGCCTGGCGCGCCTTGACCCGGTCATACTCCGGATCCTCGTTGGTTGGATCCTCGATCCAGCCGATGCCTTCGGCCTGGAGAACCGCGCGAAGCGCCTCTCGCCGGATTCCCAACAGAGGGCGCAGCCATAACATTCCTGAATGTTGTAGCCCGGCCTGCATCGCCGATAATCCCTCCGCACCGGAGCCGCGGACCAGTCGCATCAACACCGTCTCGGCCTGGTCGTCCATGGTGTGGCCCAACAGCACAGCGGCGCACCCCTGCCCCTGCGCCCAATCGCCAAGCAGTGCAAAGCGCGCATCCCGGGCGGCTGCGGACAGGTTACCGCCCATGGCGCGCAGGTCTCCGGTCTGGAGGATCGTGTGCGGGATGCCTAGATGGGCACAGAGGGCCACCACCGCATCCGCCTCGTCAGCGCTATCGGCCCGTAGCCCGTGATCGACAGTTGCCGCTAAAATCTTGCGGCCCCGGGCGCCCGCCCAGCGCGCTGCGATGATCAGAAGGGCGGTCGAATCCCCACCGCCCGAGACCGCGATACCCAGCATTCCGTCGGGAACCAAGCGATCAATCTCGGCGAAGGCCGCTCCAACGGTGTCTGCGCCCATACCTCAGCCGCAGTTCAGCGCACTCAACTCGGTGCTGGCCGCGCCGAGTATGTCACCCGGCCCGTTCGGGAACTGGGTGCTGACCTCGTGCAGGGTCAGGCAGGCCTCGCTGACTTGCCCGAGCCGCCCCAATGTAACCCCGAGCCGATAGAGGTTCTGCGGTGCGCTGGCGCTTGCGCGGTTGGAATTATAGCCATTCAGGAAGCTGCGGGCTGCGTTCTGGAAAGCGCCGCGCACGAACTGGCTCTCTCCCAGCCAATACAGCGCCTCACCCTCGAGCGGGCCGCCCGGATAGGCGGTAAGGAAACTTCTCAGCCGGTCCTCGCCCTGGTCAAACCGGCCCTGCTCGATATCCTTGATGGCGCGGTCGAGATCGGCGCGCTCGCTGATCGAGACCTCAGGACCTGTCGGCACGGCGACGCCCCCACCAAGCGGCGCCACCGGCGGCAGGAGCAATGTGTCGCCCCCTTCCAGCTCGGTCAGCCGGAATTCGATGTCGCCAAAGCGCCGCGCGGCGTCCTCGGCCACGCTGCGCTGTTCGAACGCCATCTGCTCGATCTTGCCGGTAAGCTGCCGGATCTCGGCCTCCAGCCGGTTGAGCGGCAGCGTTGCGTCGCCGCCCCCGCCGGTGCCTCCACCGGTGCCGGCACCGGTTGCCGGAGCAACCCCGAGCCGGGCCCGGATATCCGCCAATTCAGCATCGATCACGCTGAGGCGATACTGCAGATCATCGGTCGAACCGGCCCCGGTCCAGGTCTGGGACGATGCCGGCCCGGCCATGGCGAGAGCCGCCGCCATGGCCGCAATGCAAATAGCAGCCCGCCAGGAATGTTGCCTGTGCATGCAGTCTTCCTCCATTAGTCCGGCAGGCGGGCACTGTGCCCGCCCACAGGTTCAAGCCGACACTCTTCGACTTCACCCCTCTCGGCGATCAGCTCGTTGGGGCGCCAGCAACCGCTGTCACGCCGCGACGGTTCTGCGACCAGCCGCTCTCCGAGGACTCCAGCGCCACCGGGCGTTCCTTTCCGAAGCTGACCGCACGCAGCCGACTGGCATCGACGCCCTGACCCACCAGGTAGGCATGGATCGAGTTGGCACGGCGAGCGCCAAGCGCCAGGTTGTACTCACGGGTGCCGCGTTCATCCGCATGGCCCTCGATGGACGCCGAGCTGCCTGGATTGGCGGCAAACCATTGGGCTTGCTTCGACAATGTGAACTGCGCTTCGGGCGTCAGGTCGTGCTGATCGGTGTCGAAGAACACCCGGTCGCCGACGACGACATTGAAGTACTCAACTGTATTGGGAGTGGGGCCGCCAACCTGGCCCGTGTTCGCCCCTGCCGCCGCCGACGGGTCGACCATTGTGTCGGAGTCGGAGCATGCCGCCAAGAACGCTGCCGCCCCGAGAATCGCGATCGTAAGTAGTTTCATTTTCGTTTCCTCTTTGCCCGATTTATAGGCCAGTTCTTTGAACCGGACCCAATTGCCCTCTGCTTTATGCCCATTCTATCAACGCGGGCCACGATTTCCACAGCACTGCCACCGGAACAACCGCGATGAATCGGCCTTGCAACTACACTATCTTCGGATCGGCGACCATGCCGGATCCGAGGCCGCGTTCGGGGTCTCGACAACCCGAAGATTGCGCCCGGTGATATCGATACTCATCAACTGTGCCCTGCCCGCCTGACCCGGCGATTCGCGGAAAAACGCAACGACCCGCCCATTTGGCGAAAAGGTCGGCCCCTCGTCGAGGAAGCTCGACGAAAGTAGCCGCTCGTCAGTGCCGTCAGTGCGCATCACCCCGATATGGAACCGGCCCTGAAGAATTTTGGTAAACGCGACGATATCGCCACGCGGTGACCAGACCGGTGTGCCGTAATTGCCCTGCCCGAAGCTGATGCGCTGTGCCGGGCCGCCGTTCGATGGCATGATATACAGCTGCTGGCTACCGCCGCGGTCCGACTCGAACACCAATTGCGATCCGTCCGGTGAGAACGAAGCGGATGTGTCGATCCCGGGGTTGTTGGTTAGTCGGCGAAGCTGCCGGTCGGCCAGCCGCATAATAAATAGATCGGTGTTGCCGTCCTGACTGAGTGAAAGAACAACCTGCGCGCCGTCCGGCGAGAAGCGTGGCGCGAAGGTCATGCCGGGGAAGCTTCCCAGCCGCTCACGCTGCCCGGTGTCAAGGTTCAGCAGATAGACTTGCGGCTCGCCAGTATCATAGGAGATGTACAGCACTGACTGGTCGTTGGGCGAAAAACGCGGCGTCAGGACCAGCCCGTCAGCGCCCGGCAAATAGCGTAGATTTGCACCGTCCTGATCCATGATCGCCAACCGTTTGCGCCGGTCGCCCTTCGGCCCGGTTTCATCGACAAAAACGATCCGGCTGTCAAAATATGGACCCTCACCGGTTAGCTTGGCGTAGATCCCGTCCGCAACCTTGTGCGCTACCCGGCGCCAATCGGTCGGATCGGAGAGAAACTGCAACCCTTCGATCTGAACGTCGGCTTCGGTATCATACAGGCGGAACTGAACGATCAACCGGCCGTCGCTGGCTTGACTTATCCGGCCAGTGATCAGCGCGTCGGCATTGATCGCGCGCCAATCAGCGTAGGCTGGGGCGGTGTCAAAATCGGTCGGACGGGCAATAAAGGCGGCTCGTGGTATCAATTTGAACAGACCCGAACTCTGCAGATCCGCTTCGATCACTCCGACGATATCGTCGGCAACCAGACTGAGCGCCGGCGCCCCCGCCTCGAATGGAGTCACCGCTACTGGCAACGGCTCGAACTGCCCGCCTTCAACGACGATCACCAACGGAGTGTCCTGTGCAAGGGCGCGCTCAGCCCCCAAAAGCGCCACAACCAGCAGCGCGACAACCCCGAAATGCTGCATCACTGCGGCGGCTCGTTTGTTCAACATCATGACGAAAACCCGATCTCTTCCGGTGTGAAAGTAACGTGGATCAGCTTCCAACCGTCATACTTGGCGGGCGGAAGCTTATTGAATTCTCCGGCGGTCTGCGCCCTGATCAGCGCTCGTCGACCGGCGCGGAACAACACATCCTGGGTCGCGGGATCGCCGCCGCTGGCCCTCAGCAGCTCCGGTTGGCCGATGATCTTAGCGTCCTGGCCCAATCGGATGCCAATGGTAACTTGCAGGCTACGGTCCGAGCGATTGCCCGGATAGACGAAGTACTGCTTTATCCCCAGCCGCAGCGCATCCTTTTCGCCAATCGTGATTGCGCTGGCGAATTGCGAGGTTGATCCGCTCGCGGGCTTCGTGGGTTTCGGCTCGTCGGCCGGCTTCTGCGGCACCGGGACTTGCTCGGTCGGCCCGGAGGCGCGGGCAGCGGCCACGACCTCGGCGGGCCGTGCGACCGGCAACGTCGCCTCCTGCGGCGCCGCCGAGATCTGCGCGTCGGGTTGCGCCTCGACAACCGCCTCAGGCTCCGGTTCCTGCTTCGGATCCTCGGGTTTCGGCTGCGGCTCTTCGGCGGCGACCGGTTCGGCTTCCGGCGGCGGCAGGGGCTTTGGTGCGGTATCCTGGGTCGGCGCAGCGGCCAACGCCTGCAGCGGTTCGGTCGCTGGCGGGCTTTCGGGCTGCTCGGCCTGGCGCGGCACTTCGTCGGGCGACGGGATCAGGGCGATCGACGGGCGCGACGGTTCGGTCGGCACCACGGTCGGCGGCGGCGGCAGTTGCAGGTTCGAGAAATCGGGGCGTTTCGGCGGCGGCGCATCGGTCGCGAGCAGGATCGGCATATCAGGCGGGTCGATGGTCACGTCGGGGGTGGTCAGAGCGACCGGCTCGACATCGTTCTCGGCCTGTGGCGCCAATTCAGCCGGGCCCTCATTTGGGACCACTGGTGCGGTCGATAACGCCGCTTCGAAATTGGTGCCGTCGACCAGTTCGACCTGGTTTACCGCCAGCGGCACTGGATCGCGGTCAGCGAACCACCCGGTACCGAACAGCGCGAGGACCAAGAATGCCAGATGCATTCCCCCTGAAACGGTCGCCCCGGTTTTCATCTCGCGCGGTTGCATTTCAGTCGCCCTCGCCGGACCCCCTGCTAGTTGATACGTGCTGGGTCGGGCTGATCCGTCACCAGCCCGATATTACGAAATCCGCCAGCACTGAGTGCCCCCATGATCTGCATGACCACGCCATAATCGAGCGACGTATCGGCGCGCAGGAAAACCTTATCGGACTGACGCTCGGCCTGAATTGCGGTCAACTTTGGCACCAGATCCGCCGCATCGACCTCGGTCTTCTGGATGTAGACCCGGCCCTCGGCGTCCAGATTGATCGTCAGCGGCTCCTCCTGCTCGGTCGGCAGCGCCTGCGCCCGGGTTTTTGGCAACTCGAGCGGCACCCCGACAGTCAGCAACGGCGCCGCGACCATGAAGATGATCAGCAGCACCAGCATCACGTCGACCATCGGCGTCACGTTGATCTCGGACATCGGCCGCATGGTGTTACGACCGCGCCGGGCGCTGGCCCGGCTCTGACCGGATTGCTGTCGCATCATGCCCATTACTTCTCTCCGCTCTGGCGGTCGATCTGACGGCCGAGAATGGTCGAGAATTCGTCGGCGAAATTCTCCAGACCACCGGTCAGCCGCTCGGCATCCGACGAAAACCTGTTATAGGCTACAACCGCCGGAATGGCCGCCAGCAATCCCAGTGCGGTTGCCAGCAGCGCCTCGGCGATGCCGGGTGCCACGACCGCCAGGTTGGTGTTCTGCTGCACTGCGATCGACTCGAATGCGTGCTTGATACCCCAAACGGTTCCGAACAGGCCAACAAAAGGCGACACCGAGCCAACTGTGGCCAGATAGGACAGACGCTTGTTGGTCTCCTCGGCTTCGCGCGCGATCGCGACATTCATCGCCCTGTCGACACGGGCCTGGGTGCCGGGGATCAACCCACCCTCCTGGCGCAGCGAACGGCGCCACTCGGTCATACCAGCCGTAAAAACCCGCTCGATCGGCGTATGAGGGCGCTCGCCGACGCGATCGAACAGCTCGTCGAGCGGCTGGCCGGACCAGAACAGGTCCTCGAACTTGCTCGATTTGCCCATCAGGCGGCCGAATAACAGCACCTTCTCGAAGATCACTGCCCATGACCAGAATGACGCCGCCACCAGCATTATCATCACGATCTGCACAACCGTCGTCGCCCGCAGAAACATCGCCGCGAGCGAAAAGTCGATTGCATTCACCTCCGGCGCCGCCAGTGCGGCCTCGGTCCCGCCAAGCTGCGCAACCGCCATTAGCGCGGCGGCCGAAAATCCAATTGGATCCATTTTACTATAGTCCTGCCCTCGGTGCCTCGTGCCAGTGCCGCCTTGCCCATATTTACGCTACCGTTACACGGACGTTGGGCATGATTTTTCAGTTCGCGGCGCAGACAATCTCACTATGCGCGATATCGCGCTTAATTGCGAGTAGTTCAATGGCAATCTTACGTCCGAAAATTTCATTGGCATTACATTTCGGCATTATTCCGGGTCCGACAGCCGCCCCAGCCGGTCGCGCACATCCTCCGGCAGCCGTTTTGGCCGCCCGACGCTGTCCATGCAGGCGATGGTCAGCGCGGCGCGGTTCAGACATTCTCCGGCGCGCCAGACCTCCTGCGCCATCTCGACCGAGGCACCGCGCAGGCGGGTCACCCGGGTACGGATCTCCAGCACATCGTCGAAGACCGCAGGCGCCAGGTAGTCGACGCTCAGGCGGCGCACAACGAAGACCACCCCCAGATCGCGCTTCAGGGCGGTCTGGTCGATGCCAAGATCGCGCAGCGCCTCGGACCGCCCGCGCTCGATAAAGCGCAGGTAGTTGGCGTAGTAGACGACGCCAGCCAGGTCGGTGTCCTCGTAGTAGACGCGGATGGTCAGGCGGTGGGTCACCGGGCTTGCATCTTCGCTATCGTCACTCCCCATCCTCCTCGAACAGCTCCGGCTGCTCCGCCCGCTTCGGCGGGGTCAGGCCCAGGTGGCGCCAGGCGCCTGCGGTCAGCATCCGGCCCCGAGGGGTGCGGGCGACCAGGCCGGCCTGCATCAGGAACGGCTCGACCACCTCCTCGATGGCGTCGCGGGCCTCCGAGAGAACGGCGCACATGGTCTCGACCCCGACCGGGCCACCGCCATAGTGCTCGGCGATGGCGCTGAGATAGCGGCGGTCGGCGCTGTCGAGGCCCAGGTGATCGACACCGAGGCGTTCCAGCGCCCGGTCGGCCAGCTTGCGGGTCAATCGCCCGTCGGTCTCGACCAGCGCGAAATCCGCCACCCGGCGCAGCAGCCGCCCGGCAACCCGGGGCGTGCCACGGGCGCGCCGGGCGATCTCGACCACGCCGTCGGCCTCGGCCTCCAGCCCCATCAGCCGGGCCGCGCGCCCAATGATCAGCTCAAGCTCGGCATGGCTGTAGAACTCGAGCCGGGTCGGGATGCCGAAACGGTCGCGCAGCGGCGTGGTCAGCAGGCCCAGCCGGGTCGTCGCGCCGATCAGGGTGAAGGGCGACAGGTCAATACGCACGGTGCGCGCCGCCGGGCCGGAGCCGATCATCAGATCAAGCTCGAAATCCTCCATCGCCGGGTACAGAATTTCCTCGACCACCGGGCTGAGGCGGTGGATCTCATCGATGAACAGCACATCGCGCGGCTCGAGGTTGGTCAGCACCGCCGCCAGATCGCCCGGCTTGGCAATGACCGGCCCGGAGGTCATGCGGAAATTGACCCCAAGTTCCCGCGCGACAATCTGCGCCAGCGTGGTTTTGCCCAGACCCGGAGGCCCATAAAGCAACAGATGGTCCAGCGCCGTGCCGCGCATCCGTGCCGCCTCGATGAAAACCTTGAGGTTGGCTCGCGCCGCCTCCTGGCCGGTGAAATCGTCCAGCGTCTGCGGCCGCAGCGTTCGCTCGTCGGCATCCTGCGTTTGCGGATCGCCGCGCAGCATCGGGTCTGGGATCGGGTCTATAATGGGATCTGGCATCGCCATAGCCTAGAGGTTCCGGTCCAGGGTTTTCAATGCCGCCTTTATCAGATCGGCGGAGCCCGAGCCGCTGCCCGCCGCCTCGGCGACAGCGCGGGCCGCCTGCATCCGGTCGTAGCCAAGGTTCACCAGCGCCGACAGCGCGTCAGCCGTCGCGCCGTCCGCCAGCACCACTGCTGCTGACTTCATCGCCTCGCCAACCGGCACCGGGCCGGAGGCCACCGCAGTCCGTTTGCCCTGCGCCCCCAGCGCCATCACCGCCGGCGCCTTGTCGCTGAGCTCGTTGGCAATCCGCACCGCCAGCTTCGGCCCGACCCCCGGCGCCGCCCGGATAGCAGCAACATCGCCCAGCGCCAGCGCCCGGCTGACCCCGTCCGGTCCCAACGCGCCGAGGATCGCCAGCGCCACCCTGGCGCCAACCCCCTGCACGCTGGTCAGCAGCCGGTGCCATTCGCGCTCGGCCACGGTGCGAAACCCGATCAGTTGCATCAGGTCCTCGCGCACCACCATTTCAGTGTACAGCGCCGCGACCTCGCCCGGCCCCGGCATTGCCGCCAGGGTCGGCGCGGCGCAGTGGATGATATAGCCAACACCCGCGGTCTCGATCAGCACATGGTCGTCGGCGACATAATCGACCCGGCCCGTTATCTTGCCGATCATGTTATCTTGCCGATCATTGCGCCGCCTCCAGCGCTTTCGCCATGCGAAGATTGGTTCCCGCCGCCCAAGCATGACAGATCGCCACCGCCAGCGCATCGGCCGCGTCCGGCCCGGTCAGATCGACCCCCGGCAGCAGCATCTTCAACATGTGCTGGATCTGCACCTTGTCAGCATGGCCGACCCCGACCACGGCCTTCTTCACCGCGTTCGGCGCGTATTCCGCCACCGGGATCCCGTGCTGCGCCGGAACCAGCAGCGAGATTGCCCGCGCCTGACCCAGCTTCAGCGTCCCCGCCGCGTCCTTGTTGACAAAAGTGTGCTCGACCGCCGCCTGATCGGGGCGATACTCCAGCACCACCCGCTCGATCTCGCCGTGCAGCCGCAACAATCGCAACGCCAGATCGCCGCCGCTCTTGTCGGCGTCGGTGGTGCAGACGCCATTGGCGACATGGCTGAGTCGGCTTCCCGCTACATCGACGACACCCCATCCGGTGCGCCGAAGCCCTGGATCGAAACCAATCACCCGCATTTCACCGCCCCCGATATTCACCCTTTTTTGACAGTTAGCACGAAAGGAGAACAAAGACCAGCACGGATTGCCTGGGAATGTCGAAAACAGACCGCGCAACGTCGAATTTGTGCGCCGCAGCACGGTCGCAAAAAACGCATGTCGGTCATGCATTTATAGCGATTGTTCGCGGCAGGGATCGGCCCTACCTATGCCTCACCGACGAGCCACATGGCCCGCCCAGACATCAAAACAGGAGACGTCGAAATGGCCATCACCTACACCCCCGCCGTCGCACCGCTCGGCGCCATCACGATCCACCGCACCGTTGGTGCCGTATCCGACCTGTTCGTCGCGATTCGCGACTGGAACAACGCCCGCCGCACCGTCGCCGCGCTGAGCCGTCTGAGTGCCGGCCAGCTGGACGACATCGGCCTGAGCCGGGGCGACATCAGCCGCAAGTGCTTCTGAACTCAAGCGCCGCAAAATTTCCGTCGATGGCACGGCCGCCCTGCCTCCGGGGTGGCCGTTTCTTGTTTTCGACGAAACGCCACGCATCTTTATGCCGTTGCGAGCGGCTGATTCTCTCGGCTTGGGCGACGCCTTACATGCGATCAAATGCAGCGATCCGACCCGCCGGTTAATCGTTTATCCACAGTTGGTGCAAACAGGCATCAGATTTCGGTGCAGAACGCCAGGAACGATCCAAAAACGACACTTTATCGTCAGTTTTGTGCACCGCACCACAGTTGCAAAAAATGCATATCGGTCATGCGTTTGTAGCAATTGTTTCCGAAACAGGGTGGGCCTATCTATCTCTCAACGACGGACCACATGGCCCATTCGTAACGAGTAATCTGAGGAGTCGCTGACATGGCCAACATCATCACCACCGCCGCCGCCCCGTTCGGCGCAATCACCATTCACCGCATGGTCACCGCCGTGTCCGGCGTCGCTGGCAACCTGCGGGCCTGGAACGAGACCCGGCGCACGATCAATGCGCTGCGCTCGCTGAGCCCGGCTCAGCTGGACGACATCGGTCTGACCCGTTCGCAGGTCGAGGATTTTGGCCGCACCGGCCGCTGAACCTCGCCACCAGTTCATGGGTTCGCCCCATGGTAGACGCCGCCCCGCCTCCCCGGGGCGGCGTTCTTAATTTGCGGCAGTTTTAATTTGTCGCAGCCCGGCTTAGCGCTTGCGCAGCATCAGGCTGACCCATTCGCCCAACACAACCCGGTCTTCGCAGCGCAGGCCGTGACCGGCATAAACCGCCTCGACCCCGCGCGCCTGGCTGCGCAGCAGCCCGGACAGGATCGCCACGCCGCCCGGCGCCAGATGCCGCGCCATGTCCGGCGCGATGCGCTTCAGGGGTGCGGCGAGGATATTCGCGAAGATCAGATCATAGGGCGCCCATGCGCGCACAAGGCCGCCACGAAACCCGGCCCCTTGCCCGCTTCGCACCCAAGGATGCAGACGATTGGCCCGGGTGTTCTCGCTGGCGGTCCAGCTGGCCACCGGATCGATATCGACGGCGACGCAAGGCACCCGCCAGACCTTTGCCGCCGCCATCGCCAGCACCCCGGTGCCGCAACCGATATCGGCCGCGCGGCGGGCCTTCTCGCCGCGGCGCAGCAATCGCTCCAACAACAGCAGACAGCCCCGCGTGGTGCCATGATGCCCGGTGCCAAAAGCCATCGCCGCCTCGATCTTCAGGCCGACGCGGTTGACCCCGATGCGGTCCGCATCGTGGCTACCATATAACACGAAGCGCCCGGCCTCGACCGGGGTCAGCTCACGCTGCACCTGCGCCACCCAGTTGCGGTCATCGACCTTGCTGACCGCAAACGGCCGCGCCCCGTGGATCACCGCCAGCAGCGCCAGCCCGGCATGGTTGGGCCGTTCGGTGAAATACCCCCCAACCTCGCGCCGCCCGAGACCGTCCTCGATCTCCATGACGCCGATGCCGGTCGGGACCGGGTCCAGCGCCTCCATTGCCGCAGCCAGCGCCTGCGCCGCCGCCTCGCTGTCGAGCGTGGTGAGTGCCGTATAGGTCGCCATGGTGCAGCCTTTGCCGGTTGATCAGACCGGGCCGTGCCTACAATAGACCGAAGGGCAAGGCGATGGGGTTGTGGCGGCGGAGATGAAATGCCGCGCCGGGTAACGGAAAGAATATTTGACGCATGGCGCCCAATGCATCCTGCCGGTGGGCGGATGAGAAGCGGCGTGCCTGCAAATAATCCCGCGGTTAGAGGCGAAAGGGCGCCCACTGATCAGCGGGCGCCCCGTTGGCAATTTCGAAGCTAGATTTCGTAATTACTAGTTGGTGTTGTTGATCGTGCCGACGCTCACGCCGGTGCTTATGTCCGAGAGCGTCGAGTTGACGTTGGAGACCAGGTTGGCAACGCCGTTGTTGAAGATCGTGTAGACGACCATGATGCCCAGAAGCAGGATACCCGCGGTCAGGGCAACCCAGTCGATGGTCACGGCGCCAGCGTCGTCGCTGAGGAACATAGTGAATTTGGTCATAGAACCCTCCAGATGGTTTAAGTCAGTTTGCCGGAAATCCAGCGTTCAAGTCATGCCGTAAGATTGAGTGAAATTGTGTTTTTCTTCAATTTAGTACAACTACGCGTTCACGCAGCGGATATACGTATTATTACGCAGGATTCTCTCTGATGGATCACCCCGATCGCTCTACTGATGGATTCGGCAATGTCAGTTTTCGTGCGGCCTCAAGGCCATCGCCGGAGGCGCCAGGCGTGAATTTGCGCCAATTTGGTAATTAAGCCGTTCAGCGGCCCGGGTCAAAAGCCCCTTAACTGAAAGTCGAACCGAGCTCGCATCATGTGCACCAAGCGCAGGGGCGTCCCAACTATGCCCCCACCCCCACCGGACAAGGCACTCCGACCCCGCCGCCGCCGCAGTAGCCGCCGGGGTTTTTGGCCAGGTATTGCTGGTGGAAATCCTCGGCGAAATAGAACTCTGGTGCGGCGATGATCTCGGTGGTGATCTGGCCATGGCCCGCCGCCGTCAGCCGTTCCTGGAACGCATCGCGGGTCTCCAGCGCCAGCGCCTCCTGGGCGGCGTCGAAGACATAGATGCCCGAGCGGTACTGGGTGCCGACATCGTTGCCCTGGCGCATGCCCTGGGTCGGATCGTGGTTTTCCCAAAACTCGCGCAGCAGCTCGGCGTAGCTGATTTTTGAGGGCTCGAAGACCACCTGCACCACCTCGTTGTGCCCGGTTCGGCCGGAACAGACCTCCTGATAGGTCGCGTTCGGGGTTGACCCGGCGGCATAGCCGACCATCGTCACCCAAACCCCCGGCAGTTTCCAGAACCGCCGCTCGACGCCCCAGAAGCAGCCCATGCCGAACACGGCGATCTCGGCTCCCTCCGGGTATGGCCCGGCCAGTGGGTGGCCATTGATGAAATGGGTCTCGGCAGTGGGAATCGGACCGGCGCGGCCGGGCAAGGCATTGTCAGACGTTGGCATGGCTGTCTTCTTCAGGCCGAAAATGTCGAGACCGAACATGGCATTCCCCTAGGCTGTCTGTAACCGTTGCACAGAACTATGGCGCGGTTTCGCGGTTGAGCAAGACGGGTTTCGGTGAAATCACCGTGAACCTGGTTAATTTTTGCGAACATGTAGTGAACAAACCCTTTCCCCTGAGCGCCGGTGCCGCTATCCTGCCGGTGATGAACGACATGGAACTCGACGAAGCGACAGCCTTCGAGGCATGGGAACAGCGGCCACTGTCCCAGCAGGCGAGCCCGCGCG
This sequence comes from Thermohalobaculum sp., assembly GCA_035527255.1. Taxonomy (GTDB): domain Bacteria; phylum Pseudomonadota; class Alphaproteobacteria; order Rhodobacterales; family Rhodobacteraceae; genus Thermohalobaculum. Next base: position 13,601 of record DATLAW010000125.1, read on the forward strand.
CGCCGTATCTGGCGAGCCTGAACCCGGATCAGCGCGCCGCCGTCGAGGCGCTGGACGGTCCGGTGCTGGTGCTGGCGGGTGCGGGCACCGGCAAGACCCGGGTGCTGACCACGCGGCTGGCCCATCTGGTCCATAATCAGCGCGCCTGGCCAAGCCAGATCCTGGCGGTCACCTTCACCAACAAGGCCGCCCGCGAGATGAAAAACCGGATCGGCGATCTGGTCGGTCAGGGCGTTGAGGGCATGCCGTGGCTCGGCACTTTCCACGCCATTTGCGTCAAGATCCTGCGCCGGCACGCCGAGCTGGCGGGGTTGAAATCTACCTTCACCATCCTTGATACCGATGACCAGATCCGGTTGATCAAACAGCTTCTCCGGGCCGAGGACATCGACGACAAGCGCTGGCCCGCCCGCCTGTTCGCCTCGATGATCGACCGTTGGAAGAACCGCGCCCAGGGGCCGGGCCGGGTGCCGCCCGACGAAGGTGGCTTTGCCAATGGCCGCGGGGCCGAACTGTATGCCGCCTATCAGAACCGTCTGAAAACCCTGAACGCGGTCGATTTCGGCGACCTGCTGCTGCATGTGGTGCAGATATTCCAGAACCACCCGGACGTCCTGAAGGATTACCAGAAGCGGTTCAAATACATCCTGGTCGACGAGTATCAGGACACCAACGTTGCCCAATATATGTGGCTGCGCCTGCTGGCCGCCGAGCACCGAAACATCTGCTGCGTCGGCGACGACGACCAGTCGATCTATGGCTGGCGCGGGGCCGAGGTTGGCAACATCCTGCGCTTCGAGAAGGATTTCGAGGGCGCGCAGGTCATCCGGCTGGAGCAGAACTACCGCTCGACGCCGCATATCCTGGCTGCCGCCTCCGGGGTGATCGCTGCCAACAAGGATCGGCTGGGCAAGACCCTGTGGACCGAGGCAGACGAAGGCGAGAAGGTCCGCCTGATTGGTCATTGGGACGGCGACGAAGAAGCGCGCTGGATCGGCGAGGAGGTCGAGTCCTTTCAGCGCGGCACCCGTGGCCACGACCCGTTGAGCCTCGATGATATGGCGATCCTGGTGCGCGCCTCGTTCCAGATGCGTGCCTTTGAGGATCGGTTCCTTACCATCGGCCTGCCCTACCGGGTGATCGGCGGCCCGCGCTTCTACGAGCGCATGGAGATCCGCGACGCCATGGCCTATTTTCGCGTCGCCATCAGTCCCGACGACGGGCTGGCGTTCGAGCGCATCATCAACACCCCAAAACGCGGCCTGGGCGACAAGGCGCAGCAGGCGATCAATGCGGTGGCGCGCGACAACGGCATTACCTTGTTGGACGCCGCCCGGATCGCCGCCGAGACCGGCGAGGGTCTGTCAAAGAAATCAGCCAAGGCGCTGGGCGACCTGATCGCCCGGTTCGACCACTGGCATGTGGATCTCGCGGCCCCAGGCGCCAACCACGTCGACATCGCCGGGCGCATCCTTGACGAAAGCGGCTACACCGGCATGTGGCAGGCCGACAAGTCGCCCGACGCGCCGGGCCGGCTGGAGAACCTCAAGGAACTGGTCCAGGCGCTGGAGGAGTTCGAGAACCTGCAGGGCTTCCTCGAGCATGTCAGCCTGGTCATGGACAACGCCACCGACGACGCCGGGGCCAAGGTTTCGATCATGACCCTGCACGGCGCCAAGGGGCTGGAGTTCCCGGCGGTGTTCCTGCCGGGTTGGGAGGATGGCCTCTTCCCATCGCAGCGCTCGATGGACGAGACCGGGCTGAAGGGGCTCGAGGAGGAGCGCCGCCTGGCCTATGTCGGCCTGACCCGGGCGCGGGCGCACCTTACCGTCAGCTTCGCCGCTAACCGCCACATCTACGGTCGCTGGCAATCCTCGCTGCCGTCGCGCTTTATCGACGAGTTGCCGCCCGACCATGTCGAGGTTTTGACACCACCGGGATTGTACGGTGGCGGCTTCGGCGCAGCGGCGACTGCCTCGGTCATCGAGCCGCAAGGTTCGACACTGGAGCAGCGGGCAGCAAACGCCTCGACCTACAACTCGCCCGGCTGGCGGCGCATGGCCGCCCGGCGCGGCGAGCACGGCCTGGCCCAGCCGCGCGAGGCCCGCAACCTGGTCATCGACGCCCAGGCCGCCAGCCGGTTCGAGCTGGGAACGCGGGTATTTCACCTGAAATTCGGCTACGGCCGGATTACCGGGATCGAAGGCGACAAACTGACCGTCGACTTCGAGAAGGCCGGCGAGAAGAAAGTGGTGGCGTCGTATGTGACCGATGCGGACAAGACGGGCGAGGCGGACGACGTGCCGTTTTGAGGGTATGGCGCTTGCCTCCCGGCACCTTGGCGATCACTCGCGGCCCGATGAAGATCTCTTCCGGCTTGTCAGGGCATCCGGCGATTCCGTGGTCGCCTTAGAACCGGATCGGTTCATCCCGCGCAATGGACCATATCAAGGGAACTTTGTCAGCGCAGTTGCAGCCGTGGCGGCGGTTGGTCGGTGGCCACGGTCCGGTACAGCTTCACGCGTCAACGTCCTTTTCGCGCCGCGCCGCGCGAAGATCACGCAGCGCCGAGCCGGCGATGAAGACAACCGCGGTAATCAGAAGCCCCAACGAGACAGGGTCTTCGATGAAGACGCGGTGATCACCATTGGTCAGCAGCAGCGACCGGCGGTAGTTCGACTCGATCAAATAACCTAGCACCAGGCCCAGCACCAACGGCAGGAACGGAAACCCCAACAGCCGCATCGCATAGCCCACGGCCCCGGCGAGCAGGACGATGTAGAGGTCGAAAAGGCTGTGATCGATGGAGTAGATGCCCGAGAAGATCAAAGCGTAGATCGCCGCCATCAGGTAAGGCTTCGGTCTGTTCACCAGCCAGATCGCCGGGGTCAGCACCAGCATTCCGACGAAGAACAGCGACAGGTTGGCAACCAGAAGCCCGCCGAACAGGCCATAGACCACGTCCGGGTGCTGAACGAACAGCAGCGGCCCCGGTTGCAGCCCGTGGATCAGCAGCCCCCCCAGCAGGATCGCGGTCGAGTTCGAGCCCGGGATGCCGAAGGACAGCATCGGCACCAGTGCGGTCCCGGCGACGGTGTTGTTGGCGCATTCCGGCGCGGCGATGGCCTCGGGCGAGCCGTGGCCAAACTCCTCCGGATGCTTCGACCAGCGGCGCGCCTCGTTATAAGCCATGAAAGCGGCAATCGAACCGCCCGCGCCCGGCATGCAGCCCTCGAACAGCCCGATTCCGGAGCCGATAGCCTGTGGCTTTCGCAGCCGTTTCATCATCGCCCAGCTTGGCAGTTTGATCCGTGTCTGGGCCTTCTCGGGCCGGTCCCATGCGGGCTTGCCAGCCTGCGCGCAAAGCTCGGATACGGCGAAGACACCGACCATCACCAGGATAAATGGAATGCCGCCCAACAGGTCCGGCGAGCCGTAGGTGAAGCGGTTGACGCCCGAGATCGGGTCGGTGCCGACGGTGGCGATCATCAGGCCGATGACCCCCGCCATCAGCCCCTTGACCAGCGACCCCGCGGACAGCGAGGCGATCACGCTGAGGCCCAGAATCCCCAACGCGAAATAGGCCGGCGGCGTGAAGGCGAGTGCGACCCGCGCCAGCGGCTCGGTCAGCACAACCAGGAAAAACAGGCCGATCAACCCGCCGATCACGCCCGACACTAGCGATATCCCCAGCGCCTCGCCGCCGCGGCCCTGCTTGAGCATCTCGTAGCCGTCGATGGCGGTGGCAGCGGCGGCGTTGGTGCCCGGGGTTCGGATCAGGATTGCCGGGATCGATCCGCCGTACTCGGCCCCGACATAGGTCGAGGCCAGCAGCACGATGGCCGGGATCGGATCCATCGTATAGGTGAATGGCAGCAGCAGGGCCATGGCGATCGACGGCGAGATTCCGGGCAGCGCGCCGCCAAGGATGCCCCAGATCACGCCACCCACCGCGGCAAAGGCCGCTGGCGTTGTCGTCAGGGCCGTCCAGGCGTGGTTCAGGCCTTCCATGATGCGTTTGCCTTTCGATGGAAGTCAGGATTTGCTGCCCAGGAGCGTCTCGATCAAGGCGCCCTCCGGAAGCGGTATACCGAGAAGCTCGACGAACAGCAGATGGAAGAAGATGCCACCAAGCACAGCAGTCATGACCGAACGGACCCCCAGCGGTGCCCCGATGTACATCGAGATCGCCAGCATCAGCGCCATAATGCCGAGAGCATAGCCGACATAGGGAATCAACAGCAGATAGGCGACGCCGATCGCCAGCACACCCGCAGCCCGCAGATGCGGGCGCATGCGCTCGCCGGGCTTTGGCTGATCAGTGATCCCACCGGATACCGCAGGGCGCCGGCCGGCAAACTCCAGCAGGCCGCGGACGATCATGACGATAGCCAGAACGCCGAACACGATGCCCAGGGCCTTTGGCAAACCCGCCGCAGTCACCGGGTCATCCAGAGGGCTGATGCGGATCTTGCCCGCCTCAAACCAGTAGATGGCGGCGAAGCCCAGACCGACTGAGCCGATCCAGAAGTCTTTCGGCATCATGCAGTCTCCCGCAGGCTTCGCCGGATCCGTTATCAGTCGTCGGTGATCCCGTATTCCTTGAAGAACAACTCCTGGTCGGCAGCAAAATCAGCGAGGAAGGCGTCGTATTCGGTATGGCCCATGTAGAACGGAACCAGGCTCTGGGCGGAATACCATGCTTTGAACTCGGCATCCTCGAGCACCCCCTGAATGGCGGTTTCCCACTTGGCGTAGATGTCGTCGGGCAGTCCTTTCGGCCCGGCGATGCCACGGAACTTGTTGATCACCAGATCGATGCCCTGCTCGCGCGCGGTCATTACGTCCGGGAAGTCGGCCAGCCGGTCCTTGGTGTAGGTGGTGATGACCCGCACCTTGCCCGCCGCGAGCTGGGCCGAAAGTTCCTGGATCTCGCCGATGCCGAGGTCGACGGTGCCGTTGAGCACGCTGATCAGCAACTCGCCGCCGCCGTCATGGGTGATCACCGGGGCCACGACGCCGGTCAGCGCCTTGAACTTCTCCATTACCTGGCGGTCGAGCGAGCCGGGCGTCGTGACGCCAAACTTCATCGTGCCGGGACTGGCGAGCGCTACGTCGACGATCTCCTGGACCGAATTATAGGGACTCTCGGCACGCACATAGACGATTTGCGGGTCGAGAAACACGTTGGCGACGCCGCTCAGGTCCTTGAAAGTGAAATCCGGCTTGCTGAGCAGCGAGGTGTTGATGAAAGTCGGCGTTGTTCCATAGAAGATGGCGCCATCCGCGGGCGCTGTAGCCAGTTTCGCCATCGCCTTGGCGCCGGAGCCACCCCTGACGTTCTCAACGACGAAGTTCGCGCCCAGATACTTGCCCAGGAATGGCGTCATCGCGCGCAGGAAGACATCGGTGCCACCACCCTGCTTCGAATGCGTGATCAGGGTAACGGTTTCGTGCGGGTAACTCTGGGCCGTGGCGGAGCCCGCAAGGCTGGCGATCGCGGCCGTGGCGGCAAACGCGGCTACGGCGAGTGTCCGGAATTGGCGTATCATCTGATCCTCCCATCATGCCTGCCGCACCGATTGTCGACGGGTAAGTAGTCGACGGGTACGTACCAAGCTGAGCGTCACAGCACCGCACTCGGTTGTCAATTGCCGATAATTTTCAGAATGTGCTTGCCGATCAGCGATACTGACTTTCGGAGGGCGAGATGAATTCCCAGGACCTGACGCGCCGCGTCGCGGCGTATATCGCCGGCAGCGCTGACAACCCGTTGCCCGCCGACGTAGCGGAAAAGACGCGTCTGCACCTGCTCGACACGCTGGCCGCGATCATCAGCGGCCAGGCTCTCAGGGCAGGTAAGCGAGCGGCTTCGTTCGTCGCCGGTCAGGCGGGGCCCGCCGATGCCTGTGTGCCCGGCACCTCAATCTTGACCACGGCCGTCGACGCCGCCTTTGCCGGGGCCATGGCAGCGCATGCGGACGAGACCGACGATTCGCATCTCGGCGGCCGGTTTCACCCTGGTTGCGCGGTGGTGCCGGCGGCACTGGCGGTTGCCGAGCACCGGGGCCGAAGCGGCGCCGAACTGTTGCGCGCTATCGCTTGCGGCTATGATATTGGCGCCCGCGCGACGATGGCGCTGGGATTTGCCGGTCCCCGCACCGGCACGCATTCGACCCATTGCCTGGGCGCCAATTTCGGCGCCGCAGCGGCGGCAGGCGCGCTGGCCGGGCTGGATGCGGAGCAGTGCGACCATCTGCTGTCCTATGCCACCCAGCAGGCCTCGGGCATCCCCTACTGGCAGCGCGACCCGGAGCATGTTGAGAAGGCCTTCGACTTCGGCGGCATGGGCGCCCGCAACGGGGTTTTCGGGGCGATCTTCGTCGCCTCCGGCGCCAGCGGCGTGACCGGGTCGCTGACCGGCGCGCATTCCTATCTCTCCGCCTTCGCCGAGAATGCGAAGCCCGCGGCGTTGGTCGACGGCCTCGGGACACGATTCGAGATCATGGCCGCCTCGATCAAGAAATGGTGCGTCGGCTCACCGATCCAGGCGGCGCTGGATTCGCTGACCCGGTTAATGGAGACCGAGGGCGTGACCGCGCGCGACGTCGCCCGGTTGCTCGCCATCATGCCCGACGACCGCTTCCCGATCATCGACAACCGCGACATGCCCGATGTCTGCCTGCAACATCTGCTGGCGCTGACACTCGCCGATGGCGCGCTGAGCTTCGCCTCGTCACATGACCTGTCGCGGATGCGGGATCCGGCGGTGCTGGAGATACGTGCCCGCATCGAGGCGACCCCCAGCCGCGAACTCACCGAAGCCCGCCCCGCCCGGCAGGCGATCATCGAGATCGACTGCCACGACGGTCGCAGGCTCAGCCACCGCACGCGGGCAGTGCTGGGAACGCCCGACAATCCGATGAGCGCGGCGCAGGTCGAGGACAAGGCGCGCGACCTGATCGCGCCGCATCTGGGCGCCGGTCAGACCGAGTCACTGATCGCGGCGATCCGGAACATCGGCGAGATCGCTGATGTCCGCGCCTTGCGGCCGCTTCTGTTGGCAGAGCGGTGGGTTCAGGGCATGTAGAGCCCGCCGGAGACATGGACAGTCTGCCCGGTCATAAACCGGGCCGGCGGCAGGCAAAGTGCGACAAGCATCCCCGCCGCCTCGTCAATCTCGCCCTCGCGGCCCAGCAGAATTTCCCGCGCCATCCCCGGCGAGGCCCCCGAAGTGGCAGAACGTTTGCCACCGATTTTGCCCGGCACCAGGCAGTTCGCGGTGATCCCTCGGTCGGCAAATTCCACCGCAATTGCCTTGGTCAGCCCCACCAGACCCGCCTTGGCAGTGCAGACATGGGCGCGTTCGCTGGCGCCAATATGCCCGGTCACGCCGCCAATATTGATGATTGTGCCGCCGCCATTGGCGATCATCGCCGGCAGGATCGCCCGGCTCATCAGGAAGGCGCCGTCGAGGATGACCGAATTGATCTCGCGCCACTCCGCCAAGCTCATCTCCAGCAGCGGAGCCTGTCTGCGGATGGCGGCGTTGTTGATCAGGATATCGACCCGGCCGAAGGCGGAGGCGGCCTCGCTCGCCATCCGAGCGACATCGGCCTCGTCGCTGACGTCGCCCATCACCACCAGGGCGCGTCGGCCGATGGCACGAATTTCGGTCTCAACCGCCTCGATCTCGTCGCGGGCCGAGCGCGCGCTGACCACAAGGTCGGCGCCGTGGCGCGCCAGGCCCAGCGCCGCAGCACGCCCGATCCGGCGTGATGCGCCGGTGATCATGGCCACTCGGCCCTGCAATGCCTGATCTGCCGCGATGGTCATCTCTGGTCCCCTTTCGATGCCCGTATTACTGCCTGAAACTGGACCGTCAGAGCGCGACCGTCAATTGTTGACAGTCCGGAAGGTCGATGGGAATGTGGCGCCCGAATGCGAGGGAAATATTGGTGGGAGATGCGGTGGCCGGGGCAATTAGATTCGACGAAACCGTCTCGGAGCGTTTCGCGGGTTTCCTTGCCGGGCTGACACTGGCGGAGGTGCCGGCTGCGGCAACCTCGACGGCACTACGCGACCTGACTGATGCCGCTGGCCTGTGCCTCGCCGCCCGGAACAGCGACTACATCGCCCAAGTGCTGGAGAGCTGCGAGGCCACCGGCAGCTGCACCGTAATCGGCCATGACCGGACCCTGGATGCAGCAGGGGCCGCGCTCGTCAATGGTGTCGCCATCCATGGCGAGGATTTCGACGACACGCTGGAGGGCGCTCCGATCCGGGTCGGCGCGATGGTGATCCCTGCCGTCCTGGCAGCCGGCGAAAGGTTTGGCCTGACCGGCGAACGCACCGCTCTGGGGTTGATCGCGGGGCTCGAGGCGGTCTGTCGCATCAACTACGTTGCCGCCGGCCACATGCACCGCGCCGGGTTCCACCCGGTCGGAGTGATCGGCGCGCTGGGGGCGGCGGCGGCAGTGGGCGTGGCACTGGGGCTGGACCGCGGCCGGCTGGCGGCAGCCCTGGGGGTGGCGGCCAGCTTCTCGTCGGGCATCATCGAATACCTGACCGACGGCGCCCATACCAAGCGGCTGCACCCCGGCTGGGCGGCGCAATCAGGGTTGAAGGCGGCGCTGATCGCACGGGCCGGCTTCTTCGCCCCGCGCACGGTCTTCGACGGCGGGCACAACTTCTTCAAGACATTCGCGCCCACGGCAACCCCGGACTATACCCACCTGACCGATACCCTTGGCGACCGCTGGTACATGCAGGAGATTGTCTTCAAACCCTATGCCTGCGGGACAATGATTCACCCCTATATCGACTGCGCCCGGCGGCTCGCGCGCGACGGCATCGACGCCGACGAGATCGACAGTATCGTCTGTCTGACCGGCGAGGGACTGGTCCACCGGTTGTGGGAGCCATTGTCAGCGAAGCACCGGCCACCCTCGGGTTATGCGGCAAAGTTCTCGATGCCCTTCTGCATGGCGCTGGGGTTCTACGAGGACGATTGCGGCCTCGCCCAGTTCGACGATGCTAAGGTCTCGCAGCCCCATCTTTTGGAGTTCGCAGCGAAGATCTCGTATATCATCGACCCGTTGAACGAATACCCCCGCAACTACACCGGCGACCTGCGCGTGACCCTGAAATCGGGCAAGGTGCTAGAGTACCATCAGCCGCACATGCGCGGCGGCCGCCACGAGCCGCTGACCGATGCCGAGATCACTACCAAGTTCCGTGCCAATGCTGCCTATGGCGGCTGGGATCCGGGTAAGTCCGAGCAATTACTGACTTTCTGCCAGAGTTTGATACAGGCGCCATCCCTGTCTGGCCTTGCCGAGTTCCGGGGCTGACCGAGCTAGAGGAAATTCGATGAAGAACCAACCAGCGGCGACCGTCTCCGAAATCCTTGCCGATTGGATCGCCGGGCTCGACACCACCGCGATCCCCGAGGCGGCGCGCAGAGCGACCGAGTGGACGGTCATCGACACGGCCGGACTGACCGTCGCGGCGCTCGACACAGATTACGGCCAGGCGGTGCGACGGGCCTTCGACCAGCGCGGCGCCTGCTCGGTCTGGGGACTGGAGCAGGGCTTCGAATCGACCGCCGCCGCGGTGATCAATGGCACCTGTGGCCATGGCGAGGATTACGACAACACCTACGAGGGCTGTCCGGTGCATTCCGGCGTTGTGATGGTGCCGGCGCTGTTCGCGGCGGGTGAGTCTCTGGGGCTCGGCGCGGATGCGGTGGCAAAAGGCATTGTCGTCGGTGTCGAGGTCGCCAATCGCCTCGGCATGGTCTCGGGCAAGGGGGTCCATGCAGGTGGCTTCCACCCGACCGCGATCCTTGGCTGCATCGGCGCTGCTGCCGGCGTGGCGGCAGCGATGGGCCAAACCCCAGCGCAGATCCGCGACACGCTAGGGGTCGCCGGGTCGATGGCATCGGGCATCATCGAATATCTTGCCGACGGCACCTGGACGAAGCGCATGCATCCCGGATGGGCGGCGCAAGCGGGAATCCGGGCGGCGCAAATGGGCGCCGCCGGGTTCCGCGGCCCGGCGACGGTGTTCGAGGGTGTGCACGGCCTTTTTTCCTCGTTCGCGCCCTCAATCAAACCGAACTTCGCACCGCTGACCAGCGAACTGGGTAGGCGCTGGGAATCGGCAAACGTCGCCTTCAAGCCTTATGCCTGTGGGACCATGACCCAGCCCTTTATCGACTGCGCCGTCAGGCTGGCGGCCAACGGCGTCCGCCCGCAGGACGTAGTGAGGATCACATGCGAGGTCGGCGAGGGCACGGTGCATCGCCTGTGGGAGCCGCTGGCGCTAAAGCAGACCCCCCCGACAGCCTATGCGGCCAAGTTCTCGTCGCCCTATACCATCGCGGCGGGGTTCCTGCATGGCGACGCCGGGCTGGCACAGTTCACCGACGCCGCCGTGACCGACCCGCAGGCGCTGGCACTAGCGGCCAAAATTTTCTACGTCATCAATCCGGACGACGAGTACCCGCGCAACTATACCGGCCATATTCGGTCCGAGCTGGCCGACGGCAGCGTGGTCGAGGAACGCCAGGGACAGCTCCGCGGCGGCACCCGAGAGCCGATGACCTACGCCGATATCCTGAAGAAAGCCCGTGCCAACTTGGCCTTTGCAGGCCGCAGCGCCTCGTCTGCCGATGCGCTGGCACAGTTCGCCGGAAACCTCTTCGGCTCGGACCGGCCCTTCGATGCCGCGGGCCTTCGGACGCTGGGAGGCTGAGTGGACATAAGCCTCCTCGCCGGGCACAATCCGCTGACCGTATTGGCGGGGTTGGCGATCTGTTTCGCTGCGGCCGCGCTGGGCTGAATGTCGGGAATGGGCGCGCTACTCTAGTAAGCGCACTGTCGCCGTAATTCGGGTAATTGCAATGACAGTGCTGTTCGTTGTAGCCATTCCGACCGCTTGATTTTTGAGGAGACGCAGCATGGACCGATTCACCGGCGGTTGCCTGTGCGGAAACGTCCGAATTGTGGCGTCGGGGCTCCCATACCGGGTCGGACTTTGTCACTGTCTCGACTGCCGCAAGCATCATGGGGCCCTTTTTCACGCTTCCGCGGTGTTCCCTCAGGATGCGGTGACGATCGATGGCGAAACACGCGACTACGTCGGGCGGTTTTTCTGTCCCCGCTGCGGCTCGTCCATTTTCGCACGCAGCGGCGACGAAATCGAAGTGAATCTAGGATCCCTGGATGCCCCTGACCAACTGATGCCAACCTACGAAAGCTGGATCGTCCGTCGCGAGTCCTGGTTGCCGCCGTTTGCGCTCACGAGACGATACGACCGCGATCGTGACGCCACGGGTCGCTTTGAGGAGTAGGTCGCACGAACGGTGCGAAGGCGCCGTTACGAGGTGACGAGAGGGGCTTAGCCGAGCGCGACTGCGAGCGCGTGCTGTTGGCACTGAGCCGACCAACACGCCGCTCGGATCTGCGTCCAATATCGAACCGTTCGCGGACAACAATCCCCTTCAACACTATCCCGTGCTCAGCCCTGACTGCCGCGCCCAAGCGCGCGAGGCCGGTTTGCAACGAGACTGCGGTCAATTGAAATGGGTTGCCCGAAGTTCGGACTAACTCATCGCCGGGCTCGGACTCAGCGTCACCAGTTCAACTCCAGCCTCAGCCAGCATGACCTCCGACACGTCGAAACTGTGATCCAACGCTCCGTCATGTTCTGGCTTCGCCGGGCAAAGAACTTTGCCGATGCCGCTCTGGATAATGGCTCGGGCGCAATCGGCGCAGGGGAACCGGTTCACATAGATCGAACAGCCACCCACCGCGGTGCCGATGCGGGCGGCGTTATAGATGGCATTGCGCTCCGCATGTTCAAACCAGAAGAATTTCTCGCCGCTTTTTCGATCGAACCGGCTGTCGTCATTGGCTTTGACGCCGCGCGGCAAGCCGTTGAACCCGGTCGCGCGAACATCCAAGTCGGGACCGACGATGACTGCGCCGACACTGGTCGTAGCCAAACAGGCGATACTGGCCAACCAGGCCATGGGGATTTACACCAAAATCGGCTTCATGAGCGAGATCGAGCGTGGCGAGCTGAAATTCGTAAAGCTGTCCCACAAGTCGCTCAGCAAATACAAAATTGGAATCATAGTTTCCACATCGGCGAATATAGACCCAATGAAGCATCTTTTCTTCAGCATTCTCGAGCGTTTATTCAAGAATATGAACTTCGATTCATGGGAACGCAATGCCGAGGGCGCTCAGCCGGGCGCCGGCACATTGTCAGACCCCTCTTTGGTTCAAAACACCTTACCCACCGTGCCGTTTGCGGGCCAGTTCGGCGCCAGCGCCCAGGGATTGCAGTTTTGCCGCCGCTACGGTCCGCGATAGTGGGGCCATGCCGCAATTTGTGCAGGGGCACAGGCGTTCCTTATCGACATAAGCCAGCGCTGCCTCGATGGTGGCGGCGACCTGCTCGGGCGTCTCGATATCCGTTGAGGCAACGTCGATGACGCCGACCATCACCTGCTTGTCCTTCAGAAGCCCGATCAGCGATAGCGGCACCCTCGAGTTGGCACATTCCAGCGAGACCTGATTGATCCGGCTGGCATTGATCGCCGGGAATATCCGTTCGTACTGGCGCCATTCCGAACCCAGCGACTTCTTCCAATCATTGTTCGCCTTGATGCCGTAGCCATAGCAGATATGCACCGCGGTCTGGCATTTCAGGCCCTCGGCGGCTTTCTCAAGGGCCGCAACGCCCCATTCATTGACGTCGTCCATGAAGGCGTTGAAGGCCGGCTCGTCGAACTGGATCAGGTCGACGCCTTTAGCCTCCAGCTCCCTGGCTTCCTGGTTCAACAGCTCGGTGAAGGCGATCGCCATGTCGGCGCGGCGGCCGTAATGGGCATCGGCGATGGTGTCGCAGATGGTCATCGGTCCCGGCAGGGTGAATTTCAGCCCATGCTTGGTGTGGGCGCGGGTGAACGCGGCCTCGTCGCCATGGACCGAGCGGGTGCGGGTAACCGGGCCGGTCACCGTCGGCACGTCAACCACATAACGGTTGTCGCGGATGCCCATCTTGGTTTTCTTCTGCCAGTCGATGCCGCCGATCGTCTCCAGAAAGCCATGGACAAAGTGGCCGCGGAATTGCTCACCGTCGGTGACAATGTCGATACCAGCGTCCTCCTGCTCCTTGAGCCAGACCAGCGCCGCATCGCGCTTGCCCTGCTCCAAATCAGCGCCCCGCAACTGCCATTCCGGCCACAGCTTTTCCGGCTCGGCGAGCCAGGCTGGTTTCGGCAGGCTTCCGGCGATTGTGGTGGTGAACATGGTGGCGCCTCGCGGTGGTTATCGGTGTGAATTCTCGGCCGTTCCGCGCGACACTAACAAGGTTTTGGCTGCGGTGAAACTCGCCAGGCGGGAAGATTGGCGGTTAGCTGCGAATCATCTCGACGGTGTATCGACCGATGGTATCATTTGAGCGTTCTCGCACCCTGCGGCCGGAAGGGAAATTGATGCGTACAACGTCGCTGCACCCCAATTTTGGGGTCGAGGTCCATGACACCGACCTGCGCCGGGTCACCGCCAGCGCCGGCTACGCGGAGATCCGTGCCGCCTTCGAGGAGCATTCGCTGCTGCTGTTCCGAGGTCAGAACCTCGACGACGAAGAACACCTGGCCTTCGCCCGGCTGTTCGGGCCGTTGGAGGACCGCGAAGATCGACCCGAGCCGAAGATCGGACCGCTGTCAAACCTGCGCGATGATGGAACAGTGGCACCGGAGCACGACCTAAAGACGCGCAACCTGAAGGCCAACCAGCTGTGGCACACCGACAGCACCTTCCTGCCGGTCCCGGCGCTGGCCAATGTCCTGCAGGCGCGGGTGGTGACCTCGAGCGGTGGCGAGACCGAGTTTGTCTCGACCCGGGCAGGCTGGCGCGCGCTTGATCCGGGCCTGAAGGAGCGGGCGAGGAATGCTGTGCTGCGCCACCGCTACGCGCATTCCCGCGCACAGATTGACTCGGAACTGGCCAGCCAGCCCCACATTACCAAGTGGAGCGAACAGGCTTGGCGCGCGGTCTGGCCGAACCCGGCGAGTGGCGCCGAGGCGTTGTACATCGCCAGCCATGCCTATGCGGTCGAGGGCATGGGCGATCCCGAGGGCAAGGCGCTGATCGACACCCTGATGGCGGCGATGACGGCGCAGCACGCGATCTACACTCACCGCTGGCAGTCCGGCGACGTGGTGATCTGGGACGAGCGCGCGACCCTGCACCGGGGCCGGCCCTGGCCCTATGACGAGCAACGCACCCTGGTCAGTATTTGTGTCACCGCGAGCGAAAGCGACGGGCTGGCGAGCGTACGGCCGAGTTGAGGGCTGGAGCCATTCTTCGGAAGCGCCGCCGGAGTTTGGCGATGCACAACAGACGCACAGCATCAGCCCGGGCGACCGACCGTTTCCGGAAGCGGCTCGCCTGGCCGCGCAACCTTGTTCAGGTTCCACGACATGGTCAGACGCGGCTGCCGTCCATGGTACGGTGTTACGAAATGGACCGCCTGGCCGGGGAAAAGGATCATCATACCGGGTTTGAAAGTCGGGGCGGCCGGGGTGCTCATGTAGCCTGCCTCCTCGCGGCAGCACGGCGCGAGGCGCGGATCGGCGAAATAGAAGGTGCCGTTGTTGGCGTCGCCGGCATCGCCCAGATCCAGGACATAGAGCACGCTGCACAGAGTGCGCGGGTGACTGTGCGGCAAGCAGAAATCAGCGTCGTGGTAGACGCTCGCCCAGCACAGATCGACCGCAGCGGTTTTGCTACCGGTAGCAAGGCGGAAAAGCGTCATCGCCCGGGCATGAACAAGGCTCGCGGCGGCGCTCGGCCATTTGTCGATGTCGTAGACCTTGGCGCTGCCAACCCCGACGCTTTGCTCGAACTGACCGGCGAGGGCCGGGTCAGCGGATCGCTCCAGCGTGGTGGCCCGAAGGCCGGGGGCATATAACTGGTGATCGGTGAACTGGGTCACCAGAATGCCGGTATCGCGCCAGTTCTGCACCTTCTGACCTTCGGGCCAGATTGGCAGAGTATGGACGCCGATCGTAATATTTTCACCGGCGGTTTGGGCCTTGACCGACATGGCTGATCCTTATGAACGGGCAGCGAGGCTAACATACCACCGACCGGCTGTTAACCGGCCATTGTCGAACCGGATGGCGGTGACAAAGCGGAGCCGGTCGTGTAGCATTCACAGTGGCACATAGCTGCATTTGCGACAGGAAAGACCATGCTGTTCCGCCAGTTATTCGACAAGACCTCCAGCACCTACACCTACCTGATGGCCAGCCGGCGCGGCGGCGAGGCGTTGCTGATCGATCCGGTGTTCGAGCAGACCAACCGCTACCTCAAGCTGCTGGAGGAGCTGGACCTGAAGCTGGTCAAGGTGGTCGACACCCATATCCACGCCGACCACGTCTCGGCCATGGGGTCGCTGCGCGATGCGACGCGCTGCACCACCGTGATGGGCGAGCAGTCGCCGGCCGACGTAGTGTCGCTGCGAGTCCGCGACGGCGAGTCTGTGACCATCGAGGGACTGGCGCTGACGGCGCTGCATACCCCCGGCCATACCTCGGAGAGCTACAGCTTCCTGATGGACGACCGGGTGTTCACCGGTGACACCCTGCTGATCCGTGGCACCGGACGCACCGATTTCCAGAATGGCGACCCCTACGACCAGTACCACTCGCTGTTCGACCGGCTGTTGAAGCTGCCGGAGACGACCTTCGTCTACCCGGCCCACGACTATAAGGGCGACACCGTCAGCACCATCGGCGAAGAGAAGGCCTTCAACCCGCGCCTGCAGGTCAGCTCGGCCGAGGAATACGCCGCGATCATGAATGCGCTGAAGCTGCCCAATCCGACAATGATGGATGTGGCCGTGCCCTCGAACCTGAAGCTGGGGCTGCATTCAGATGCGCAGCACCGGGTGCCGGTGGTCGAGGTCAAAGCATTGCTGGCGCGGTGGCCGGAATCCGACTACCTGCTGGTCGATATCCGCGAGGAAGGCGAGCGGCAACGCGCCGGCACCATCCCCGGCTCGATCCACGCGCCCTATGGCCAGTTCGACCACTACTGCGGCAAATCCGGCCCACTGGCCGGGATGGCCAGACAGGGCCGCATCCTACTGTACTGCGCGGTGGGCGAACGCTCGACCCTGGCAGTGGAGCTTGCCGCCGAGATGGGGCTGCACGGATTGTCCCACATCCCCGGCGGCTTCACCGCCTGGACCAAGGCGGGCGGGCCGGTCGAGGTGGTGGGTTAAAGGGGGATCTAATCGACAGAATCCCCATCTATAAGCGCGCTCGGTCGAAGGTTGCCGTTAGAGCCCAACTTCGACGCTCACGCACTGGCGCCTGAGTGTCGTAATTCAACCAGGGCCAACATGAGAGAATCAGGAAAATGGCAACTCTGCTGGAGAACATCACCGCCGCCAATCGCCGGATCAAGGACGTCGATGGCGGGGTGCGGGAGACGCCGCTGGATCTGGCGGGCACATTTAGTGAGCAAACCGGTACCACCTTCCTGCTGAAGGGCGAGCATTTGCAGCCCACAGGATCGTTCAAGATGCGCGGCGCCATGAACAAGGTTCTGTCGCTGAGTGCCGCCGAGCGGGAACGCGGGATCATCACGGCATCATCGGGCAATCATGGCATGGCGACGACGCAGGCCGCGCGGATTGGCGGCGTCGAGGCGACGGTCTATCTGCCGGAATCTGTATCGCCCCTGAAGCTGACCAATATGACCCGGATGGGTGCTAAAACCGTTCTGGTGCCCGGCAGCGGGGTCGAGTGCAAACGGGCCGGGCGCTTGGCGGCCAAGCGGGAAGACAAGACCTATGTCTCGCCCTATTCGGACCGGGAGGTTATTGCCGGGCAAGGCACCGTCGGGTTGGAGTTGGCGCAACAGTGCCCGGATTTGGCGGCGGTCTATGTCTGCGTCGGCGGTGGCGGGTTGATTGGAGGTATCGGTAGTTATCTGAAGGCGGTCCTGCCGGGCGTCGATATCATCGAGTGCTGGCCGGAAAATGCGACCGCGATGCACGACTGCCTTGAAAAGGGCGGGATCTATGATGCGCCCGAGAGCGACACCCTGTCCGACGGATCGGCTGGCGGAGTCGAAGAAGGGGCAATCACATTTCCAATCTGCCAGCAGGTGATCGACCGGCATGTGCTGGTCAGCGAGGCAGAGATTGCCAGCGCCATGCGTGAGACGGCGGCCAATGAGCGGTTCATCATCGAAGGCGCGGCAGGGGTCGCCATTGCTTCGGCGCTGAAAACGGCCCGCGACTATGATGGGCGGAAAATCGCGGCAGTCGTATGCGGGCGCAACATCTCGCTGGAGACCTTTCGTTCGGTTCTGAGGATGGGCGATTGATGTCTGGAATGTTCAACCATCGCAGTTCCGGGCCGTATAGTCGGGGCCGTTCTGTTTTTTATCCGGGGATCGATCGATGATCATGCTGCCCGTAATCTCGTTCGAAGACATTCAGGCCAGCCTTACCGAAGCCGATATTCTGGACGCCGTCAAAGGCGCCCTGATTGCCCATGCTCGGGGTGAGGTCAATTCTCCGCCGCCCGGAATGCTGCAGCTCCGAAACCCGCCCGGCGAGTGCCATATCAAGTTCGGCCATATCGAACACAGCGATATTTATGTCATCAAGATCGCCGGCGGTTTCTTCGAGAACCCGAAGATGGGGATATCTGCGTCGTCCGGTTTGGTGGTCGTGTTGAGCGCGCAGACCGGCGCGCCGCTGTGCGTTCTGGATGACAAGGGTTGGATCACCAACATCAGAACGGCTGCGGCCGGGGCGCTGGCCGCGCAGGCAGGTGCGCCATCGCAAATATCCGGCTTGGGCATCATCGGAACTGGCGAGCAGGCAGAGTTGCAGGCGAAATGGACCTGCGGGTTGCTGGGGCTGAAATCAATAAGCGTCTACGGTCGCACCGAGGCAAACGTGAAAACCTATGTCGAGCGGATGACGCAGGCCGGGTATTCGGTGACGCCGGTTCCGAATGTTCCGGCACTGATGAAAAGCTGCAATCTTGTCATCACCACCACGCCGTCTCATCGGGCGCTGATCATGGGTGGCGATGTTCAACCCGGCACCCATATTGTCGCCATGGGCGCCGATAATCCGGGGAAACAGGAGCTCGATTCGGCTCTGTTTGGGCGGGCTGCGGTGATCATGGTCGATGATCATGATCAATGCGTCCATCACGGCGATTTTGGCTTTGCGGTGCGGGAATCGTTTGTCCCGCCGAACGCCGACATTGCGCTGGGTGCAGTGCTCGCCGGCGATGCGTCAGGGCGCAATTCCGACCAAGATATCACCATTGCAGACCTGACCGGCATAGCCGCCCAGGACATAGCGGTCGGCGGGCTAATCTGGAACCGGCGGGGCCGATAAACACTCCTGAGAAACGCCCCCCTCACGCCCCGCCGATCAGTATCCCGGCCGCGAACACCAGTGCCCCGCCCAGCACCACCTGGAAGGCGGCGCGCAGGAACGGGGTTTCCATGTAGCGGTTCTGGATCCAGGCAATGACCCACAGCTCGATGAAGACGACGATCATCGCGATGGTAGTTGCAGTCCAGAAATCCGTGATCAGGTAGGGCAGCGCGTGGCCGAGGCCGCCGATCGTGGTCATGATGCCGGAGGCAATGCCGCGCTTCAGCGGTGAGCCGCGGCCCGACAGTTCGCCATCATCCGAGGCTGCCTCGGTGAAGCCCATCGAGATACCGGCGCCGATCGATGCCGCCAGACCGACCAGCAGCGTCGTGTGGGTGTCATGGGTTGCAAAGGCCGTGGCAAAAATCGGCGCCAGCGTCGAGACCGAGCCGTCCATCAACCCGGCCAACCCGGGCTGGACCCAGGTCAGGATAAACTGGCGATGGGCGACACGGCCCTCATCGGCGCGCGCGTCGTCGGGCAGGTGCTGTTGCTCGAGCATCTCGGCGGTGCGGATATGGCCGCCCTCGGCCGCGGCCAGGTCGCCCAGCAGCTTTCGGGTATCGGCGTCCTCGGTGCGTTTTGCCGCCGCCATATAGTAGCTCTGCGCCTGGCGCTCCATGGCGGCCGCTTCCTCGCGGATGCGCTCGATGCCCAGGTTTTCAACGAGCCAGACCGGCTTGCGGGCGTAGTAGCCGGCGACATGCTCGCGCCGGATCAGCGGGATAACCTGGCCAAAACGCTTTTGGTGCAGCTCGATCAGCAGGCGGCGATGCTCGTGTTCCTCCTCCGCCATCTCGTCGAACAGCTTGGCCGATTGCGCGAAGTCGGCGCGCAGGCGTTCGGCATAGGTCTCGTAGATGCGGGCGTCGTCCTCCTCGGACGAGATCGCCAATGCCAGCACCTCCTGCTCGTTGAGGTCGGAAAAGCGACGGCGGTTGGTCAGGCCGGGAATCATGGGCTCGTCTCGCTGGTTCAGGGGCTGCCATGGTGCAATTTACGCAGGGCCCATGGCAAGCGATCCGTGACAGGCGCATCGCGTGCTGGGCGCGGGAGGCAAGGCGGCCGGTAAAGATGTGAAAAACGTCACATCCAAAGGTTAAGCGGCCTCTGTAAACTAGCGGCCATCGGTTATATATTCAGGTACAGCGACCACCTTTACTTCCAACAACCAGGAGGAAAATCCATGAGCCTTCGCATCAACGACACCGCCCCCGATTTCACCGCCGACACGACGGCCGGGCAGATCAAATTCCACGACTGGATCGGCGACGGCTATGCGGTGCTGTTCAGCCACCCCAAGGACTTCACGCCGGTCTGCACCACCGAGTTGGGTTATATG
>DATLAW010000126.1:0-21856 GCA_035527255.1 Thermohalobaculum sp.
GACCGAAGCTGGCGCGCGGACATGGGAGATCCTCACCTCGCTCGCAGCAACCTGCCAACAGACCGGAACCTCGTTCGTCGATCTTATCGTCGAACAGTTGACCATGAGCCCTCAAACCGAGGGCGCAGGCTAAACAGGTACGCAAGGGGGGAGGCTGGGAGGGGGGTCGTGAGCGGCAGCGAAGGACTAACTACCTCATAACCCCAGATCCCGAAACACCGCCGGAATCATCTCCGGCAGGTCCTCGGCAATCAACCCCGGCCCAAACTTCCGCGCCGCCTCGACATGCAACCACGCGGCAGTCTCGGCGGCGGCCATCGGGCGCAGGCCACGCGCCATCAACCCGGTGATCATCCCGGCCAGCACATCGCCCGACCCGGCGGTGGCCAGCCAGGGTGCTGCGCGCTCGTAATGGGCCGAGTTGATCGCCGCCCTGCCCTCTGGGTCGGCCATCACCGTGTCCGGGCCCTTGAGCAACACAACACACCCCGCCCGCGCGGCAGCTTCACGGGCGGCATCCACCTTGGAATAGGCCGGACCCTTGGTGGCGGGTGCGCTCAACTTCGCGGCAATATCCGGGAACAACCGGGCAAACTCGCCCATATGTGGGGTCAGGATGCACCGCTCATGCGCGAGGGCGAACAGCTTCGAGGGATCCTCGGCAAAACTGGTCAATGCGTCAGCATCCAGCACAGTATTGCGCTTGGCCGCCAACCCAGCCGCAACCAGCTCCAGCGTCCGCGCGCCCACCCCAAGGCCGGGGCCAAGGCAAAGGGCATTGATCCGCTCGTCCGTCAGGATTTCGGCCAGGGCATCCGCATCCGCGACCGGCCGCAGCATGATGGCATTGAGCTGCGCCGCGTTCTCGATGACGGCGGCTGGGGGTGGGCCAACCGTGACTAGCCCTGCCCCGACCCGCAGCGCGCCGCGCGCGGCAAGGCGGGCCGCGCCGCCATGTCCGACGCCGCCGGCGAGGACAAGGGCGTGACCGTGGGAGTATTTGTTTGCCGATCGTTCCGGCTCACGCCGAAGTTCATCTATGAGAAACCAGTCCTCGCTAGGCGACGAAATCAATCGGACAATACTCGGATCGGGACGAATGGGATCGTGTTCATTCTCATCTACCGGCTGGAGTAGGCCGATGTCGACTATGCGAATCCTTCGGCAACATGATGGCCCCTCCCCAAGGAAGTGGCCAACCTTCGCCCGGTGAAATGTAACCGTAATATGTGAACGGATGACTGTATCGATTTGCGAGCCCTCAACAGCTAATTCTGCTCCGCTGTCCGCGCATAAACCGGACGGAACATCTAGGGAAATGATGAAAGGCCGACAAAGTTCATCATCGCGATAAGGACCATCGATGATCTGATCGTGAGAAACTGATATTGCGCACCATAGCGGTTCCATGCCGCGTTTTAATCCGGTGCCGAACAGGCCGTCCACTATCACGTCGGCGGAACACATCCGTTCATATTCCGCCGCAATTTGCTCCTTGCTTGACGACGAGCTCAATTGACTAATCTCCCCCATCTCCCCCATCTCCCGCCACCGCCGGCAATTTTCCCCCGCATCGGGCGGCAGCTTCGCCTCGTCGCCGTACAGGAAAACCTCAACCTCCCACCCGCGCTGCTTCAGCAACCGCGCCACCACGAACCCGTCGCCGCCGTTGTTGCCGGAGCCGCACAGCACCACCGCCCGGTGCGCCGTCGTCGCCAGCTCCGGGCGCCACTCCAGGATCGCTTCGACCACACCGCGCCCGGCCCGTTCCATCAGCTCCAGCCCGGTCACCTCGCCCGAGGCGATTGCGGCCTGCTCGATGGCCCGCATCTGGGCGGCGGTCAGCAGTTCGGTCATCTGGGCTCCATATTTTTTTCTACACTTCCCCGGGCTTGACCCGGGGCCTCGACTGGGTGGGCACAACGGCGCGAGGCCCCGGGTCAAGTCCGGGGAGGTGCTTATTTCTGCACATTCATTCATTAGCATCGGCGCACCCCGGTCAAGCGATGGCATGACGCGGAAACTCAACAACCGCTCCAATCCTGCCTAAATATTAATCAAATTGCCTAGTTTATCAGCGCCCACTTGGGCAAATTTAAGCGTCATCGCCTTCCGAGTTAAATTTTAGTCAATAATTCCAATACGCTCCAAAATTGGCACGGTCCCTGCAATACTTCCCCTTAGCAAGGCACGCGCGCGGCGGGTTATCTCACCCCCGTGCCCACAGGTACAAAGGGAGAGCCCGGTGAAAAAAGTCGAAGCAATCATCAAGCCTTTCAAGCTCGACGAGGTCAAGGAGGCGCTGCAAGAGGTTGGCATCCAGGGCCTCTCGGTGTTGGAGGCCAAGGGCTTTGGCCGCCAGAAGGGCCACACCGAGCTGTATCGCGGGGCCGAATACGTCGTCGATTTTCTGCCCAAGGTGAAGATCGAGGTGGTGGTCGCCGACGACCAGCTCGATGCCGTCATCGAGGCCATCATCGGCGCCGCCAAGACCGGCAAGATCGGCGACGGCAAGATTTTCGTCTCGTCGGTCGAGCAAGCAATCCGTATCCGCACCAGCGAGGAAGGACCGGACGCGCTGTAAATTTCAGCGCCCGCCCGCCAGCCACCTACAACCCAGATACACGAACAGAAGGAACACCCCATGACCACTGGAGCCGAATTCGTAGCACGGATCAAGGATGAGGAGATCGCCTATGTCGATCTCCGCTTCACCGATCCGCGCGGCAAGATGCAGCACGTCACCGCCATCGCCGACATCATCGACGAGGACTGGGCCGACGAAGGTTTCATGTTCGACGGCTCGTCGGTCGCCGGCTGGAAGTCGATCGAGGCATCCGACATGAAGATGATGCCGGATCTCGACAGCGCCTATATCGACCCGTTCTATGCCGAGAAGACGCTGGCGCTGTTCTGCACCGTGGTCGAGCCGGATACCGGTGAGATGTATGACCGCGACCCGCGCGCCACCGCCATCAAGGCCGAGCTGTACCTGAAAAACTCCGGCATCGGCGATCTCTCCTACTGGGGACCGGAAGCCGAGTTCTTCCTGTTCGATGATGTCCGCTTCCAGGTCTCCATCAACAAGGTCTCCTATGAAGTCGATGCCCAGGATGCCTCGTGGAACACCGACACCTCCTACGAGATGGGCAACATGGGCCACCGGCCCGGCGTCAAGGGTGGCTACTTCCCGGTCAATCCCACGGATAGCGCCCAGGACATTCGCTCCGAGATGCTGTCGACCATGAAGCGCATGGGCATGAAGGTAGACAAGCACCACCACGAGGTTGCGTCCTGCCAGCACGAACTCGGTCTAATTTTCGGCACCCTGACCGAACAGGCCGACAATCTGCAGAAGTACAAATACGTGATCCACAACGTCGCCCACGCCTATGGCAAATCGGCAACCTTCATGCCCAAGCCAATCTCCGGCGACAACGGCACTGGCATGCACGTCAACCAGTCGATCTGGAAGGACGGCAAGCCGATCTTCGCCGGCGACCAGTACGCCGATCTGTCGGACGAAGCGCTGTGGTACATCGGCGGCGTGCTGAAGCATGCCAAGGCGCTGAACGCCTTCACCAACCCGGGCACCAACAGCTACAAGCGGCTGATACCGGGTTTCGAGGCACCCGTTCTGCTGGCCTACTCGGCCCGCAACCGCTCGGCCTCCGTCCGCATCCCATGGACCGAAAGCCCGAAGGCCAAGCGCGTCGAGACCCGGTTCCCGGACCCCTCGGCCAACCCCTATCTGTGCATGGCGGCGCTGTTGATGGCAGGTCTAGACGGGATCAAAAACAAGATCCATCCGGGCGAGCCGGCTGACAAGGACCTCTATGACCTGTCGCCGGAGGAACTGGCCGGCATTCCCACCGTATGCGGGTCTCTGCGCGAAGCGATCGGTTGCCTGGAGGCCGACATGGACTTCCTGCTGGCCGGCGATGTCTTCACCCGCGGCCAGATCGAAGCCTACATCGACCTCAAATGGGAGGAAGTCTACGCCTACGAGCACACCCCCCACCCGATCGAGTTCCAGATGTATTATTCCTGCTGATCGGCCTCGTTTGACCAACCAGGGCTGCTAAACAGGAGGCGGGGCTACGGTCCCGCCTTTTCCTATCAGGAGACCACGATGACCGAGGTGAGTGCCGACAACCTGACCGCCCCCTCGCTGGCCGATATCGAGCGCCTCGCGCAAGCGGCCTATGACGCCCTACCCGCCATTTTCCGCCAGCCCTGCGAGGGCCTCGCGATCCGCGTCGATGATTTTGCCGACGACGACACACTTACTGAGATGGAAATCGATGACCCGTTCGAGTTGACCGGTCTTTACCAGGGCGTCGCTCTCACTGAAAAATCGGTGATGGATGTCACCGGCGGCCCGGACACGGTATTGCTGTTCCGCCGCCCGATCCTCGACGAATGGGCGGATCGTGGCGATGTGACCCTCGCCGCCCTGGTCGCCCATGTCCTGATCCACGAGATCGCCCATCATTTCGGATACTCCGACGACGACATCGCGGCAATCGACGACTGGCGGCTTTGACGCCGGAATCAAAACGGAGCCCCAAAAGGGCCCCGCTATAACACTCACTGAAACGAAGGTTCCTAGAGCATTTTCGAAGCGGATGGAATCATCCGCTGACTCGGAAAATGCGACCAGCCAATGTCTTAGAGCGCGTGACCTGATGCAATCAGGTCGCAAAGCGCTCTAGATCTTCCCAGCGACGAAAAGATCGATCTGGTCGCGGGCAATGCCGATGTCGCGCAGACGATGGTCGTCGAGCTGGTTGAGAGTAGCGGCTGCGCGGGCACGAGCGTGGCTGCGGGCGATGGCCGCAATCAGGGCGCTGATCATGGCGGGGTTCCTTTCACGGAATATTAAAGTTGCGTTGACAATCAAATGGGGGGCGGGTCGACGCATTTGTAGGCACGTCGCTGAATACCTGGTTTGCAGAAAATGCAATCCTTGGCGACTTTAACAACCAAAGGTGGTAAAATCACGGGTATTGAACGCAAAGGAGATTCTCATGGCATTTACCAAGGATCTACGACCCGCCTTCAGAAGTCGCTACAACCGCGCCCTCAATCTGCTTCAAGTGTCGGGCCGCACCCGGATCGGCCATGTCGATACCGGGATCAGCCGCCATCCGGCATTGGGGTTTGATGCCGCCGGCAACCCGCCACAGAACCTGCTGCTGGCCGAGGGGCGCGACTTTCTCGACCCCGGATCACCGCCGTTCTCGCCCCTGCGCGAGCCCGAAAGCACGCTCCAATGCATTCGCAACGGCAAACCCATCGGTGATTGCCTCACCGACTATCCCGACCACGGCACCAAGACGCTGTCGGTGATCCTGTCCAACAGCGGCAATCTGACCGGTCTCGCCCCCGGCGCGTCGGTGATCCCGGTGCGTATCGCCGACGGGCCGATCTTCGAAAATAACTCCCAGCGCGACAATATGGGTCCGGCAATCCACCACCTACTGGGGCTTTCACCGGTTCCGAGGGTGATCTCGATCAGCATGGGCAATCCAGGCCATGCCGGAGTGTGGCAGGTGCTGTTCTCGGCTTTCGGCGCCGATGCCGGCTTCAACAAGGTGACTCGCGGCGCCTTCGATGCCGCCTATCGGGCCGGCGTGATCGTGGTTTGCGCTGCCGGTCAGTTGATCGACAGGGTGATCTACCCGGCCCGCTACAAGACCACCATCGCTGTCGGCGGTATCCGGCAGGACGGCATCAACCACTACCCCAACGATGACTACGACATCCCCGAACGGGTCTATATCTGGACCCAGGCGGACGGTATTAACCGGGCGCTCTCCTATATCGAAAACGACGCGCCCAAGTTCAGCTATGCCGAGCAGCAGATGGGAGACGGAACCGACGATGTCAGCGGCACCTCCTACGCTGCCCCGCAGGTCGCCGCGGCGGCGGCGCTGTGGGTTGAGAGCAACTTTCATGATTTGCCCGAACCCGGAGACGTCGACGCCTGGAAAACCGTCGAGGCTTTCCGGGCGGCATTGGTCGGGTCAGCCCAGCAGGTCAGCTTGAAAATCCCGAGTACCGGCAAACGGGTCACCCGCCCGCGCCTCGACATCCACCAGCTGCTCGGTCACGCTCCGAACCTGCCTTTGGACGATGCCCATGCGCCAGAAACCCTGCGCCATAGCAATCAACGGTAGCTAGCGTCAGTTCATCCCCAGATCGGAACCGAGGTCGGCCGGCTTGATGGTGCGGGCGTATTTGACGATCACATCCAGCTCCTCCGGCGTCAGGCTGATCGGGTGGACCGTCGGCGGGCGGTTCTCCGGGAACGGTGCGGTCATGCCCTCGATTTGGGTGAAGGCCGGATGCGGGCGCAGCGTCCAAAACGCCTTCATCCGATCCTCCCAGTCTTCGATGGTCCGCAGCACGGCAAAGGACGGCGTCGAGCCGATTCCGCCCATGCGATTCTTCGGGCTGACCACATGGCAGCGGCCACAGTTGAGCAGGGTCAGTTTTTCGCCCGGCGCATAGTCCTGCGCAGTGGCGGCTGCTGGGTCAAGTAACAGCAGGGCCACGAGTAACCCTGATCGCCCAATTGTGCGGGTCAAGACTGTATTCATTCGGCAATGCTAAGCGAGGCCAACGCGGCAACGCAACCCGGCCCGGTCAAATTCCCCAGTCGGTTAAAACCGCCGCGCGTTCGGCATCCGGGGCCGTTGAGCAGTCGCGTATCGTTGCTGGATGGTTCGAGAACCGCGGTCCCGGCGTCGGCTGGTCCGGCGGTCCGGTGAATGTCCCGCGTGCCTGATTATGCGGGTGGCCGGGTGCCTCGGCCATGCCCAGCACCGGGCTGACACAGGCATCGGTGCCGTCGAACCGCAGCACCCACGCGTCGCGCGGAAGGGTCGCAAATTCCTCGGCGATGCGCGTTGCCAGCCTGGGCCACGATCCCCGGTCGTTCTGATCCCAGCCCTCGCCTTCCAACCCCAGCCCGGCCAGCAACGCCGCAAAGAACTGCGGCTCGATGGCGCCGACGGCCACAAAGCCACCATCGGCACAAGTATAGCACCGGTAGAACGGTGCGCTGCCGTCCAGCAGGTTGGTGCCGCGCCTGTCGCTCCAAGTGCCACCTGCCCGCCAGGCATATAGCAGCGCCATCTGACTGGCCGCGCCGTCCAGCATGGCCGCATCCACCACTTGCCCGGCGCTAGTGCGCCCGGCCTCGATCAACGCCGCCAGCATACCGAACGCCAGAAACAGCCCACCGCCGCCAAAATCGCCGACCAGGCTCAGCGGCGGCATGGGCGGCCCGTCCGCTGGCCCCATCTCGCCCAATGCGCCAGACAGCGCGATATAGTTGATGTCGTGCCCAGCAGTGCGGGCCAGCGGCCCCTCCTGCCCCCAGCCGGTGACGCGGCCATAAACCAGGCGCGGGTTCAGCCCCAGCGCCGCCTCCGGCCCCAGCCCCAGCTTCTCCATAACGCCAGGCCGCAGCCCCTCGATCAACCCGTCGGCGCGGCTGATCAGGCGGCGGCCCAGATCCAGATCCACCGCCGCCTTAAGATCCAGCGTGATCGCCCTGCGTCCGCGATGCAGCACCGCGCCGCCGATATTGGCAATCAACCCGCCCCGCTCGGCGCTGGGCCGGGCGATGCGCAGCACCTCGGCTCCCAGATCGGCCAGCAGCATGGCGCCGTAGGGCCCCGGCCCGATCGATTCAAACTCGACAATGCGCACCCCCGCCAGCGGTCCCGACATCTGCTCGCCCTCCCCCATTTGCCGCGAAACCTTGGCAATCCGCGCCAGCCATTGCAAGCGATGCTTCACCACCCGTATCCTTTGCGCCGAAAAAGGAGCGCAGATGATCCGGCCCGGCCCTAGAAACAGCATCACCGATGTCCCCGGCATCCTGGTCGGCAACGCCGAGCTGCCGGAACTTACAACCGGCGTCACGGCGGTGATCCCCGAGCGTCCCGCCGTCGCCGCGGTCGATGTGCGCGGTGGCGGCCCGGGCACCCGCGAAACCGATGTGCTGTCCGGCGGCTCGACGGTGCAGGAAATCCACGGCATCGCGCTCTCCGGCGGCTCCGCCTACGGGCTGGATGCGGCAGGGGGCGTGATGCACTGGCTGCGCCAACAAGGGCGCGGCTTTGCCACCGGCGGCACCGTGGTGCCGATCGTCCCCGGCGCGATCATCTACGACCTGACCACCGGCGGTCCGAAGGACTGGGACTACCCGCCGTGGTGGGAGCTGGGCTACAGGGCGGCGGCGGCGGCGGGCACAAATTTTGCCCTAGGCAATGCCGGTGCCGGGCTCGGCGCCAAGGCTAGCACATTGAAGGGCGGGCTAGGCACCGCCTCGGTGCAATATGGCGGCGTCACCATCGGCGCATTGGCGGTCGCCAACCCGATCGGCTCGGTGGTGATCCCCGGCAGCCGCACTTTTTGGGCCTGGCCGTTCGAAATGGCGGGCGAATTCGGCGGCCAAACCCCGCCAACCGCACCGCTGACCGATCTGGACCATGACTTCACCCGCCCGCCCCGCACCAACACCACCTTGGTCGTCATCGCCACCAATGCGCAGTTGACCCGAGGTCTGGCACAGCGCGTCGCCGTGATGGCCCATGACGGCCTCTCTCGTGCCATCCGTCCGGTGCATTCGCCGCTGGATGGCGACACGGTGTTCGTGCTGTCGATCGGCGACCAAAAGCTGGCCGACCCCATCGCCGATCTTGCCCGGCTTGGCATGCTGGCGGCCGATTGCACCGCCCGCGCCATCACCCGTGGGGTCTTCGAGGCGCAGGCTTTGGCGCAGTGGCCCGCCTACCGCGACTTGCCATGAGTTATTTTCGTGCAATCGGCGTTGCCGACTTCTGGTCGCCGCTGGCCGCGTCGAACACCCACAACACCTCGGCCCCGGCTGGGTCGCGGGTCAGGATCAGCACCTCAGCCGGTCCGCGCCCGAGCGAGATCACCTCGGCGCCCTGTGGCAAGTTGAATGCCTCGGCGCTGACCGGACCCGACGCTGGCGCCGCACTCGGCCCACCCAACACGCCTAGCCGAACCACCATGGCCACCACCACCACAACCATGCCGCCAATCAGCACCACCATCAGCGCCATGACCAGCAGACGCAGCCGCCTGACCTGCGGCGGCTCCGCCAGGTCGTCGTCGTCATGTATCGGGCGGGGTTGAACCATGGTGAACCTTCCGGACGGGAACGGCGATGCCCCGGTTGAAATTACTATCACATATGACGAGGCTGGCCAGCGCCTGGACAAGGCCCTGGCGCTGCTTGCAGTCGACATTCCCGGCCTGTCACGCTCGCGCATCGCCCAGCTGATCGCCGATGGCGCAGTCACCGGCGACATGGGCGAGACGGTCACGGAGACCAAGCGCAAAGTCAAGGTGGGCGAGACCTTCACCCTCGACATACCGCCGCCGCAGCCGATCGACCCACAGCCCGAAAACATCCCCCTGACGGTGATCTTCGAGGACGCTGACCTGATCGTGATCGACAAGCCCGCCGGCATGGTTGTCCACCCGGCGCCGGGGGCGGTGACCGGCACCCTGGTCAACGCCCTGCTGCATCATTGCGGCGACAGCCTGTCCGGCATCGGCGGCGCCCTGCGGCCCGGAATCGTCCACCGAATCGACAAACTGACCTCCGGCCTGCTGGTGGTGGCGAAAAGCGATGCCGCCCATTCTGGCCTTTCCGCATTGTTCGCCGCGCATGATATCGAACGGCGCTACCTGGCCCTGGCATGGAGCGCACCCAGCCGTGCCGACCCGCGTTTGGCCGGAATAACCGGTGTCAGCTTCGAGCCGGGCGGCTGGGTCCGGATCGAGGCCGCCATCGCCCGCCACCCGAACGACCGTAAACGCATGGCAGTCGCCGCGCACGGCCGCCACGCCGTTACCCGCCTGCGCGCGATCGAGACCTTTGGCCCGCCGGAAAAACCGTTCGCCAGCCTGTTGGAATGCCGGCTCGAGACCGGCCGCACCCACCAGATCAGGGTCCATGCCACCTATGCCGGTCACGCCTTGATCGGCGACCCGGCCTACGGTCGCCCAAGAGTGTTGTCCGAAAAACTCGTCGCCGCGGAGGTTTCCGCCGCGCTACACGCCTTCCCGCGTCAGGCACTACACGCCGCCACGTTGGGCTTTTGTCATCCCGTCACCGGCCAAACACTGGCCTTCGAGGCCCCTCCACCCCAGGATCTGCACGAAATAATCGCGATCTTGCAACGGAATGACCACGAAATGCGTTGAATAAGTAGGCGAAACCCGCCCGGGACCTATGTTATAAGAAAATGAATAGGCCCGACACGCCGACAAGGCGACGAGCAGAAAGAGGGACCTGATGTTGAAGACATATACCGGCCTCCCCGCCCCCTCCCCGGAGCAGGGCATGAGCCGCTACCTGACCGAGATCCGCAAGTTCCCGATGCTGGAGCCGGAGCAGGAGTTTATGCTGGCCAAGGCATGGGTCGACCATGGTGACCGTGATTCCGCGCACCAGCTGGTTACCTCGCATCTGCGCCTGGCCGCCAAGATCGCCATGGGCTACCGCGGCTACGGCCTGCCGGTGGCCGAGATCATCTCGGAGGCCAATGTCGGGCTGATGCAGGCGGTAAAGCGCTTTGAGCCGGACAAAGGTTTCCGGCTTGCGACCTATGCCATGTGGTGGATTCGCGCCTCGATCCAGGAATACATCCTGCGCTCGTGGTCCTTGGTCAAGCTCGGCACCACGGCGGCACAGAAGAAGCTGTTCTTCAATTTGCGCAAGGCCAAGGGCAAGATCGGCGCGCTGGAAGACGGTGACCTGCGCCCCGAGCATCTTACAAAAATTGCCACCGATCTCGGCGTCAAGGAGGAAGAGGTCGTCAGCATGAACCGCCGCATGTCCGGCGGCGGCGACAGCTCGCTCAATGCGCCGCTTCGGGGCGACGCCGACGGCACCTCAGAATGGCAGGATTGGCTGGCCGACGATGACGCCGACCACGCCGCGACCTATGCCGAGAACCAGGAACTCGACACAAGACGCGAGCTGTTGATCGAGGCCATGGGCGCACTGAACGAGCGCGAACGCCACATTCTGACCGAGCGTCGGTTGAAGGACGAGCCGGTCACGCTCGAGGATCTGAGCCAGGTCTACAATGTCAGCCGCGAACGCATCCGCCAGATCGAGGTTCGCGCTTTCGAGAAGCTACAGGCCAGGATGCGCGAACTGGCGGCCGAAAAGGGCATGCTCGCAGCGGTCAACGACTGATCCAGCCCAAATCAACACTGCGTCGTGACCCTCCGCATCTGCCGATGCGGAGGGTTTTCGTTTGACCGATGCCCGAAACGCTGTTACTAAACCATATGGTTAACTATAGACCCATCGACAATACCTTCGCGGCCCTTGCCGACCCGACCCGGCGGCAGATGGTTGAGCAATTGCTGCGCGGAGATGCCACCATCAGCGACCTCGCAGCGCCGCACGACATGTCGATGCCGGCGGCGATGAAGCATGTCCGCAAGCTGGTCGATGCCGGCCTGGTCCGGCGTGAAAAGAACGGGCGCAGCGTGACCTGTTCGCTCAACATCGACCCGCTCGACGATGCCTCGCGGTGGCTTCATCAGCATCTGGAATTCTGGAACCAGCGCCTCGATGCCCTGGACCGCTATCTCGCCCGACAAAAGGAGGCCGACAAATGAACATGCCCGCCACCAATGGCACTACCGACGACACGACGCTGATGATCCGGCGCAGCTATGATGCCGATGCAGCGACCCTGTTCCGGGCACTGACCGACCCCGAGGCGATAAAGGAATGGTTCGGCCCCGGGGTGGCGAAGGTCCGCCATGCATCAAGCGACCTGCGCGTCGGTGGCAAATGGGCCATCGAGATGATCGGCGACAATTGCGAGGAGCACAATGTCTCGGGTGAATACGTCGAGATCGACGCGCCCCGGAAGGTGGTCTTCACCTGGGCCTGGCGCTCGACCCCCGACAAGGTGAGCCAGGTGACCTATGCCCTCAGTCCAGCCGGCGAAGGCCGAACGAACCTAACGTTGACCCACGAGCGGTTGGCCAACGCGGAGGTTCGCGACAAGCACGGATACGGTTGGAACGGCGCTCTGGACAAACTGGCCCCATGGTTGGCCCGATAAGGAGAAAAACCATGCAACACGACTTCGTCACGCGCAAAAAATGGCTTGAAGCCCGCCGGGCGCATCTCAAGGACGAGAAAGCCTTCACCCAGGCCCGCGATGCGCTGTCCGCCCGGCGCCGCGCCCTGCCCTGGCTGAGGATCGACAAACCCTATGCCTTTCAGACCGGCGACGGCGAACAGTCGCTGTCAAACCTTTTCGGCCCGCACAGCCAGCTGATCGTCAGCCATTTCATGTTCGGCCCGGACTGGGAGCAAGGATGCCCTTCCTGCTCGTTCTGGGCCGATGGATATAACGGGATCGATATCCATTTGGCGCACCGAGACACCGCGTTCGTCGCGGTATCGAACACCTCGCTCGACAAGATCGAAAGCTATCGCGCCCGCATGGGCTGGACCTTCCGCTGGGTCTCGTCGTTGGGCTCGGACTTCAACCGGGATTTCCATGTCAGCTTCACCGCGGACGAAATTGCATTCGGCAAGGTCGACTACAACTACGTGAAATCCAAGTTTCCCGTCACCGAGGCACCAGGTATCAGCGTCTTCCACAAGCCTGATACCAATACTATCGTCCATACCTACTCGACCTATGCGCGCGGCCTAGATATGTTGAACCCTGCCTATCACCTGATGGATCTTTTGCCAAAGGGACGCGACGAGGACACCCTCGATTTTTTGATGGCATGGCTCCGCAGGCACGACCAATACGACGATTGAAACCGTTTCCAATTTAGCAAACCGGAGACCCAAGATGTCACAACACGGAACCATTCACTGGTCAGAACTGATCACCGGCGACGTCACAGCCGCGAAGACCTTCTTCAAGAACATTGCCGGCTGGCAGATCAATGAAATGCCGATGCCGAACGGCACCTACAATGTTTGCATGGCGGGCGAGAAACCAGTCGCCGGCATCATGTCCGGCGATATGATGGGGCAGCCTGATCATCCCCCCACCTGGATGACTTATATCGCGGTCGATGACGTCGACGCGGCCTGCGCGAAGACTGGCAAGACTGGTGGCAAAATCCTGAAGGACCCGTTCGACATACCCAACATCGGTCGGATCGCGATGATCAATGATCCGACTGGCGCAGTCGTCGGTTTGATCACACCTGCGCCGCACAGGTAATTACCCCGCAGGCGCGATACAGCCCTTAATGTCGGCGGCAAAGTCGCCGGCAAGTACCGTCATCCGCACTTGCGATCGGTCGATCCATACCGTCTCGTCCAGCAACGACAGACCGGCCGCGACCTGCAGGCGGCCGGTTCCGGGTGTCGCCGCCGTCTCGACACCAGTGAACCAGATCATGTCTGGCCCCTCGAGGATCACCACCGGGTCGGTCAGCGCACCGGCAAACTCCAGTTCGGCATCAAAGAGGCGCTTTTTCCCGGCACCGCTGATCCGGCAGGTCGCGGTGACCATGCCCTGATCGGTACCGGAACGTGGAACCGCCCGCTCGGCCACCGCCAGCGCGGCACCACCGCTGTCTGGCGCTCCGGGCTCGATCCGGGCCTGGACCGCGGTCTCCTCGAGCACGCAAATATCGCGGCAAACCCCCAGCGCCAGGCCCAGATCGATCTCGATCGCCTGACCGGGCTCGCTTGGCACCAAGCGGACCGGAAACACCACCTGTCCGGAATATCCCAGCGTGGTCAGCCCAAAGCTGTCGAAAAAGCCCGGCCGTGGCCAAAACACCTCGGCCGACCCCAGGTTTCGTGACTTCGACCAGTCAAATTGCGGTGGAATCCCTGCCGCCCCAGGATTGCGCCAATAGGTCTTCCAGTGCGGTGCGATATCAACCACCAGACCAATCATCCGGGCGCCATCCGGCTCGGCTCGGCCGGGCAGCAGACTAACCTGCACAAAAGATTCGCCGGTCGAGACCACCGCCTGCGACAGGACAGAATCAGGCGCGAGCACCGGCAAAAACACCAGCGCCGCGAAAACCATCAATCTCCGCGAGATCATCATGCTCAATGTGATACACTAGAAATTGTAAAAATGCTGCGATCTGCTGATAACGTTTGCGCGATTTCTTGCGCCAATGGTGCAATCGAGCCATTATCAGACTCATGATCGACGATCCGGAATCTACTGGGGCCGATGCGACCGAGGCCGAGTTTCTTGATGGGCAGCTGCTGATTGCCATGCCCGGCATGCAGGATCCGCGTTTTCATCGCTCGCTGGTCTTCCTTTGCGCCCACTCCGCCGACGGCGCCATGGGGATAATCGTCAACAAATGCGCCGACAATCTGAAGTTGGGGGATCTGTTCGTCAAGCTCGGCATTCCCGTTGGCGATTTGATCGCCGGGGCGCGGGTGCATTACGGCGGCCCGGTCGAAACCGGGCGCGGCTTTGTGCTGCATTCTTCGGACTACACCGCCGACGAGGCCACAATGAAGGTCGACGACGGCACCTCGATGACCGCAACGCTCGATATTCTCCATGCCATGGCCGGCAACCGCGGCCCGCACCGTGCCATTGTAGCACTCGGCTATGCCGGATGGTCGCCGGGCCAGCTCGAGGCCGAATTGCGGGCCAATGGCTGGCTCGCCTGCGAAGCCGACCAAGACCTGCTGTTCAGCCCCGACGAGGACAAAAAGTGGGACATGGCGTTGGCCAAGCTCGGGGTTCATCCGGCAATGCTGTCCTCGACCGGCGGGCGCGCCTAATCTATCGCTGACTATTCTGGCAGCCCCGCCTGCCGTAGTCCATCTGCGATCCGCTCAAGATCGAGCGGGTTCCGGTATGACAGCCCACTCGTATAAGCCTTGATCGAGAACTTCGGCTCCTGGCGCAGGACATCGCGGGCGGCGTCGCGGGCTTCATCCAGCCGGCCCAACTCGCCCAGCGCCGAGGTCAGGTTCACATAAGCCGAAAGATATCCCGTTTCACGCTTGAGCGACTCCCGATAACAAACAACTGCCTCGTCAAGACGGCCGGACATCCGATAGGCCGAGCCCAAGGCACTCAGCATTCCGGGCCGATAGAACGGACACAGGCGCATCGCCTTTTTCACGAGGTTCAGGGCACGCTCGGGATGACCCGATTTGGTCATGACCGCTGACGCCACGCCACCCAGGATTTCGGCACTGTTGGGCGCGAGCGTGATAGCCTTTTCCGACATCTCGATCGCCTCGTCGTGCTCGCCCGCGTTCAGATGGGTAAGGGCCAGCATCCCATATGCTTCGGCGCAATCCGGGTCCAGTTCCAGGGCGCGATGACCACAACGAAAGGCCGCGGCCTGGGCCTTTTCAAACTGATCGCTGTTGCCAATCCCACCACCGACATCCGCTTCGGTGAAATGCAGCCAGCCGCGCATGGCCCAGGCAATCGCGTAGTCAGGATCCAGCTTCAATGCACGATCAAGCAACTCCCGCGCCTTGTGCTGTGCTTCGGCGGCGCCCCCCAAGGCGGCATCCGTCGCCAGGCGCACGCATTCCCAGGCCTCAAGGTTCTGGGTGCCGCTTGACCAGACCCGGTGCTGCTCACCCTCTCGCAGTTGCACATCCATGGCGACGACGATCTCGCGGGTGATCTCGTCCTGCACTGCGAAAATGTCTTCCAGATTTCGGTCATAGCGTTCGGCCCACATATGCAACCCGGCATTCGCGTCGATCAACTGGGCGGTGACCCGCACCCGGTTGCCGGCCTTGCGCACGCTGCCCTCCAACACATAGCGCACGCCCTGCTCACTGCTGACCTGCTTCACATCGACCGCTCGGCCCTTGTAGGTGAACGTGGAATTTCGGGCGACCACCAGCAGCCTTTTGATCTTCGACAAGGCGGTGATGATATCCTCGCTGATGCCGTCAGCGAAGAATTCCTGCTCCGGGTCGGCGCTCATGACGGTGAACGGCAGCACCGCGATCGACGGGTAATCGGGCAGCGCGAAATCAAGGCCGATTGCGCTCTCGAAGGCACTGACCGGCCTCGCCTCGGGTTGAGCCGAACCGGTAGCAAGGCGGTAGACGCTCAGCGGCTCGGGGATGTTCTTGACCTCGCGCAGGCCCAAATCCGCGAACACCAGATCGACCTTGTTGCGTACCTGCTCGAAGACCGTGCCGGAGATACAAACGCCGCCAGCCTCGGCAAGTCCCTCCAACCGGGCGGCGATATTGACGCCATCGCCAAAGATATCCCCCTCTTCAACAATAATGTCACCCAGATTGACCCCGATGCGCAACCGAACGCGGCTGTCTTCAGGCTGCTCCAGGCCGTACGCTTCGACAGCATTCTGTATTTTCGCGGCACAAGTCACCGCGTTCACGGCGCTGGCAAACTCGGCCAACACCCCGTCGCCCATCAGTTTGACAATGCGGCCTCTGTGCCGGGCGATCTCGGGCTCGATCCGCTCGTTGAGGCACGATTTCACCGCCTCCCGCGTGGCCGCCTCGTCGATGCTCATCATCCGCGAGTAGCCCACGACATCTGCGGCTAGAATGGCAGCGAGCCTACGTTCCAATCCCGGTCTCCTTTGGCCCGCAGCCTAGCCAGAATGAAGTCGCAAATCCATGTCTACGTCACAACGCCGAAAGCCCCAGGTCAACGCGGGTTTGCTCGATGACGCACCAAAGCGTATTGCTGCGGGCCTACGGCATGGAGGCTACACTATGAGAGAACTCGCGATCTTGACCTTCCAAACGCCCGATGGCGTGATGCAATCACCAACCAGCCCCGATGAAGACCCCTCGGGCGGTTTTACCAACGGCGGTTGGGCGGTCAATTGCTGGGCCGAGGTGATGGAACAGGTGATGCGAGAGGCGATGGCCGATCCCTATGATCTGTTGCTTGGCCGCAAGACCTACGAACTATTCGCCAACTTTGCGCCGAAAGCACCCAGCAACAATCGCGAGGCGCAAAAACTGAACAGCGCCAGAAAATACGTCGCAACATCTACGTTGAGCAACCTTGAGTGGAATAACTCGCATCCAATCACCGGGGATATCGCATCCGAGGTCGCACGCCTCAAGAAACAAGACGGCCCTTTATTACAAGTCCACGGTAGCTGGCAGCTCATCCAAACATTGCATTCCAATCAGCTGATCGACGAATACCGGCTATGGACTTTCCCGGTCATCGTTGGTTCAGGCAAACGCCTTTTCGCCGACGGCAGCGCACCAACTGGTCTGAAGCTGACGAAAACCGATAGATGCCCAACTGGCGCGACAATGACCTTCTATAGGCCGTAAACAGTACTCTGCTAATCCGTGACCCGACTAATCCGGTCAGCCCTCAGCGACGCATACAGCACATGGTCGCGCCACTTCCCGTCGATCTGGAGATACGCCTCCGCCACGCCTTCATACTTGAAGCCACAGCGCTCCAGCAGCCGCCGCGAGGCGATGTTGCTTTCCAGGCAACCAGCTTCCAGACGCGACAGATCGAGGCTCGAGAAAGCATGCTGGCGGACAACCAGAATCGCCTCGGTCATGTAGCCCTGCAGGGCGTATTCCTCGCCGACCCAATACCCCAGGGTCGCCGCCTGCGCGGGCTGACGGCGGACGTTTGACAGCGTTATGCCACCGACGATCCGGCCGTCCTTCCGGCGGAAAAGAAACAGCGGATAGGCCTCGCCCTGGCGAATTGCCCGCTCGGCCCAGGCCACCCGATTGCGGAAGGCGCGGCTGCTCAGGTGGTCGCGCGACCATACCGGCTCCCACGGCGACAGGAACGCCTGGCTTTCGCCGCGCAGGCTGGCCCATTGATCAAAATCTCGTGCCTGCGGCGGGCGTAACAGCAAACGGTCGGTCTGCAGCTCGTTGTTTGTTCGATTGCGCCGCGCGAACATCGGCTCAGGCCACCAGTCGCGCGGTCAGAGCCTCGACCGATCCGGCCCGTTCCACCGGGCCATACAGCGCCAGCGTCGGCTTGCCGGTCAGCATATTTGCGGCAGCGGCGCGCGCTTCGGCCACACCGACCGCGTCGATCTTCTCGACGATCTCCTCAAGCGGCAGAACCCGGCCCCACGCCGACAGCATCGATGCCAGACGTTCGGCCCGCGCCGACGCGCTTTCCAAGCCCATCAACATGCCTGCCTTGGTTTGCGCCCGCGCCCGGGCAATCTCTGTCTCATCGAGATCGCGGGTGGCGCGGTTCAACTCGTCCACCGTCAGGTTAACCAACTCCGCCAATTCCTCGACACCGGTGCCAGCATAGATCGTCATCATCCCGGCATCCTGCCAGGCGGAACATTGGGCAAAAATTGTATAGCACAACCCGCGATTTTCGCGTGCCTCTTGAAACAGCCGCGAGGACATGCCGCCACCAAGTGCCACCGACAGGATCTGCGCCGCGTGATACCCATCCTCCAGGAATGACGGCGTCGGCAGCGCCAGCGCCATATGGGCCTGCTCCAGCGGCTTGACCACCCGGTGCTCGCCCCCGGTATAGCTTGCGGCCTGCAGCGGCGGCGCCGACAAGGGCGTCATATCGCCGTACAGCGCTTCGGCCAACCGCACGATCTCGTCGTGGTCGATGTCGCCCGCCGCCGCCAGGATCATCCGGCCCGGTGTGTAGTGCCGGGCAACGAAACCGCCCAGATCACCGCGCCCAAAACCGCGCACCCGCTCCGGTGGCCCCAGGATCGCCCGGCCCATCGGCTGCTCCGGGAAGGCCGTTTCCTGCAGCCAGTCGAAGATGATGTCGTCGGGCGTGTCCAGCGCCTGACCGATCTCCTGCAGGATCACACCGCGTTCGGTCTCGATCTCGGCCTCAGCCATCTGCGGGTCGCGCAGGATATCGGCGACCAGATCCATAGCCAGCGGCACATCCGCGGACAGAACCCGCGCGTAATAGGCTGTCCTCTCGCGTGAGGTATAAGCGTTCAGATAACCGCCGACATCTTCAATATCCTCGGCAATCTGGCGCGCGGTGCGCCGTGTGGTGCCCTTGAACGCCATATGCTCGAGGAAATGGGCGATGCCGTTCTGCTCGACGCTCTCGTGGCGCGACCCGGCATCGATCCACACCCCCAGCGAGGCCGAGGCCAGCCCGGGCATCCGCTCGGTGGCGATGCGAAATCCATTGCTAAGGGTCGCGAGTTGAACCGTCATGCCTGCCTCATCTGTCTCACCAGTTCCTCGATCGCGCTCAGGTCATTTGGTACCACCGTCACCCGCTCCAGCCGTTGATATAGATCAGCCAGACGCGCCGGGAGCGCCTGCCTGATGCCACAGGCCGCCTCGACCGCATCCGGGAATTTCGCCGCATGGGCAGTCCCCAAACTTATCATCGGCACCAAGCGATCACCCCGGCAAGCCTCAGCCGCCGCCACGCCAATCGCCGTGTGGGGGTCCAGCACCGGCCCACCCTCGCGGGCCACGCGGGCGATCATCGCCGCCACCGCTGCCTGATCCACCCGGGCGGAATCAAACCCCTCGCGCAACCGGCTCACAGCGCCCTGCCCCAATGCGAACTGGCCGGTCTCGCCCAGTTCCGCCATCGATCGCGTCACCGCGCCGCCATCGTCATCCAGCAATTCGAACAGCAGCCGCTCGAAGTTCGAACTGACCTGGATGTCCATCGACGGAGATGTCGTCGGCGTCACCCCCTGGGTCTGATAGACCCCGGTCTGCAGTGTCCGATGCAGGATATCGTTCTCGTTGGTGGCGATAACAAGTCTCTCGATTGGCAGCCCCATGCGCCGGGCGACATGGCCTGCAAAAATATCGCCAAAATTCCCCGTCGGCACCGAGAACGAGACCGGCCGGTATGGCGAACCCAACGCCGCAGCGGCGGTGAAATAATACACCACCTGCGCCAGCACCCGGGCCCAGTTGATCGAGTTTACCGCCGCCAGCCCGATCTCGTCGCGAAATCTGAAATCGTTGAACATCGCCTTCAACAGCGCCTGGCAGTCGTCGAAATCGCCCTCGACTGCCAGCGCATGCACATTGGCCTCCGAGGGCGTCGTCATCTGGCGCCGCTGCACCTCGAATACCCGGCCATGCGGGTACAGGATGAACACATCCACCGCCTCCAAACCCCGGAACGCCTCGATCGCCGCACTGCCAGTGTCGCCCGAGGTGGCGCCAACAATGGTCACCCGCCCGCCCCGGCGCTTCAGCACTGCCTCGAACATCTGGCCAATCAACTGCATGGCTACATCCTTGAACGCCAATGTCGGCCCGTGATGCAGCTCCAGCACCCATTCGTTCGACCCGATCTGCACCAGCGGGCACCGCGCCGGATGGCCGAAACCGGCATAGGCGCGGGTGATCAGGTGGCGAAATTCGTCGTCGGTAAAACAATCGCCGATGAAACGCCGCATCACCCAAAAGGCGGCATCCTCATAGCTCAGTTGGGGCAGCGCCGCGATCTCGGCGGCGCGAATCGGCGGCAGCTTTTCGGGCACAAACAGCCCGCCATCGCGCGCCAGCCCGCTCAGCATCGCCTCCTCGAACGAAAGTACCGGCGCCTGACCCCGGGTGCTGACGTAACGCATACTTATTCGACCTCTCCCCTGCTCACCGGCTCATAACCCAGCCGCGCGCGGGGAACAACTTCTATGCGGGTAGCGGCAAAATGATGGCCGAATTGGCAGTGCAGGTCTAATCGATCGGCCGCCACTCCCTGCGCACCAGCATCGCGCTCATCACCGCCCAGATCAGCGCCAGCGAGAACCAGGTGATGGCGTATTGCAGATGGTCATTTGGCAGATTGACGCCCAGGCGCAGCGGCTTCGGCCAGTCACCGCCGCCATGGCGCTCGGCGACAATCAACAGCGGCTCGGTCCCCAGCGCCTCGGCCATCAGTCCCAGATCACGGGCGAACCAGATATTGCGCGCGCGGTCAGGTGCAGGCGTAAAGCCGTCGGTCTCGTCCGGCCAATACAGCGCGCCGACCACCTCGACCGTCGCAGCGGGCCGTGCGGCGGGATCCTTCGTCGCTTCGGGCACATAACCCAGATCGACCAGGATTACCCGGCCCGATGTGTCCGCCAGCGGTGCGATCACCCGGAACCCCGCCCCCCAGGGCATCTGCGAGACCAACAAATGCAGTTCGCGCCCGTCGGTCGAGCCTTTCACCGCGACCCGCAGATATTTGTCCCGCTCCGCGTCCGGCGATTTGGGCACGGCGACCGGATCCTGCGAAAGTCTCTGCTCCAGCCCCGCGATCAGGTCATTCTTCCAGACCATCCGCTTGAGCTGCCATGTCCCCAGCCCAATCAGCAACGCTGTGCCAATCAACCCGAAGACCACCGCAGCACCCGCACCCAATCGCATCCGCATCTTCCCAAAAACAAATCGCCGCCCGGCTAGGGCGGCGACATTTTGCTAAAACCAATGGCCGCCTCAGCCGCCCCAGATATAGACCGCTCCGAACAGAAACAACCAGACCACGTCGACAAAGTGCCAGTACCAGGCCGCCGCCTCGAACCCGATATGCCGGGTCGGCGTGAAATGCCCCTTGGCCGAGCGGAACAGGCAAACCGCCAGGAAGATCGTGCCGATCAGCACATGGAAGCCATGGAATCCGGTCGCCATGAAGAAGCTCGACCCGTAGATGCCGCCGGTGAAGGCGAACTCGGCGTGGCTGTACTCATAGGCCTGAAAGATGGTGAACAGCGCCCCCAAGGCAACCGTGCAGATCAGCCCCCAGATCAGCGCAGGACGCTTACCCTCGATCAGAGCATGGTGGGCCCAGGTCACCGTGCAACCCGACAGCAGCAACACCAGCGTGTTGATCAGCGGCAGATCCCAGGCATC
>DATLAW010000127.1:0-10867 GCA_035527255.1 Thermohalobaculum sp.
GCTACTCATGGAACTGGCCGAGGTAGGCGATGATCGCGGTCCGGTCGTCGGCGGAGTCCAGCCCTTTGAAAGACATCCTCGTCTTCGGGATGTATGTTTTCGGCGCTTCCAGGAAGGCGGCCAGCGTCTCGGCGTTCCAGATCAGCCCATCCGCGCCGCTGGTCTCCAGCGCCTTGGAGTATTTGAAGCCCACCGCGCTGGCCGCAGCCCGGCCCAGGACGTTGTTGAGTTGCGGGCCGACACGGTGCTTGGCGCCCTCGCCAACCTGATGGCAGGCCTTGCATTTTTTGAAGATGGTCTCGCCCGCCGCGATTAGTTCCGGGCTCACTGGCTCGGGCTCCGCCGCCGCCACCTCGGCATTGGTCTGCCCATCCTCGCCCACCGCCGTTCCGTCCCCAGGTGTCACGTTCAGCACTTCGGCATGGGCGGTGATCTCGACACTGTCCTTGCAGTTTGCCATGCAAGGCGCACCGGCGCTCAGCACCGCGAAATCCGGGCGCGGGTCGGCGAAGAAATTTGCCTCGTTGGGCAACCGGATTTCAGTGAAATTGTCGCGGCTCAGCTCAAACTCCTCATCGTCAACGACGTCGTTGAGATACAGCAGATAGGCGGTGATCGCATAAACCTCGTCATCGCTCAGCGACTGGGCATCGCCGAAGGGCATCGCCCGGTTGACATAATCCCAAACCGTCGAAAGGTAGGGCCAATACGAGCCGATGGTCTTGACCGGGCGATTGTCCTTCAGGGTATCCTGGCCGCCCGCGAGCACCGGCCAGCGGCCAACCCCCTCGCCGAAGTCACCATGGCAAATGGCGCAGCGCTCGGCAAAGATCTCCTCGCCCTCGGCGACCGTGCCACGCCCTTCCGGCAGGCCGAGGCCATCGGGCCGAACGTCGATGTCCCAGGCAGAGATTTCGGCTGGCGTCGCCTCGCGGCCCAACCCTAACTGGCCGGCCTGAGC
This sequence comes from Thermohalobaculum sp., assembly GCA_035527255.1. GTDB lineage: Bacteria > Pseudomonadota > Alphaproteobacteria > Rhodobacterales > Rhodobacteraceae > Thermohalobaculum. The sequence continues at coordinate 962 of DATLAW010000127.1, forward strand.
AGGCAGCACGATCAGTGCCGCAAGGGTCAGGCCCTTAAGAAACCTCAACATTCTCGGCCTCCCCGGTCTCACGGACATGCCAGGTCTGTATGCCGTTATTGTGGTAGATCGAATTCACGCCGCGCACCTTGCGCAGCTCGTTCTTGGTCGGCTGGATCATCCCCTCGCTGTCGATCGCACGCGATTGCAGCAACATTGGTTTCCCGTCCCAGTCGAACTCAAAGTAAAAGCGATGCATCGACTTGTCCAAGGATGGCCCTTCGATCCGCGCCCGGTCCCAGTTCTTGCCGCCGTCACGGGTGACATGCACCTCAGCGATCGTCCCACGGCCCGACCAGGCGACGCCGGTGATGACCGTTGGGCCGCTTTTATGAGTGATCGGCGCCTGCGGGCTGGGATTGGTGATGACTGACTTGACGTCCATCTCCCAGGTAAATCGGCGCGCTTGGCCATTCGCCATCAGATCGGTGTATTTCGAGGTTTCCTCGCGGTGGTGCCAGGGCTGGTCGCCAACCTCGATGCGGCGGATCCATTTGATCCACATGTTGCCTTCCCAGCCGGGCACGACCAGCCGAGCCGGATAACCCTGCTCCGGGCGCAGCGCCTCGCCGTTCATCTTGAACGCGATCATGCAATCGTCGATCGCCTTGAATAGCGGCAGCGAGCGGGTCATTCCCGAGGCGTCCCCGCCTTCGGGCAGCAGCCACTCGGCATTTGGCTTGAGGCCGGCTTCCTCCAGCAGGTAGCGCAGCGGCACGCCGGTATACATGACGTTATGGATCATGCCGTGAGTGAACTGGCAGCCGTTCAGCTGGGCGCCGCGCCATTCCATGCCGCTATTCGCGGCGCATTCCAGAAAATGGATCTTGTTGACCCTGGGAAAGCGTTTGAGGTCGTCCAGCGTGAACACCATTGGCTTGTCGACCAGCCCATTGATCATCAACCGCCATTTCGCCGGATCAACCTCGGCGATGCCACCATGGTGGCGCTCAAAACAAAGGCCATTCGGCGTGATGATGCCGTCAAGCTCGTGCAGTGGGGTAAAATTGACCGACGAGATCGGGTCGGCAGTCAGCCAGGCAACGTTGCGCCGTTTCACCTGCTCCTCGAACGGCGAGGGGTGACCATAGGGCCGCGCATCGACACCTTCGCCCAGCTGGCTGGTCCAGGGTTGCAGCTCGGTGATCGCCGGGTCGTTCGCTCGCGCTGCCGTGGCGGCAACCGTCGCGCCTCCCAGCGCCAGACCGCCCTTCAGAAAGGCGCGGCGTGAGGCCGTGTGTTTGCTCTCGGTCATCCCTGTCCTCCGAACCGTATCGCTGGCCCTATTTCAGGCGCCCGTGACCTTTACGGTGTTGTTAGGGTCGAGCCGAACCGTGCCGACCCGCTTGATATAGTCCTCGCACACATCCCAGATCGCCGGGCCTTCTGTGCTCTCGTTGACCGAAGCCCAACCGGCGACGACGTATTCCTTGGCCGGCTCGATCAACTCGCCGGTCTTAAGGTGGGTCATATCGGTGATCCGGCTGCCGATCGGTTTCGAGATGTCGATCTTGTAGCCCATGCCGCCGACCCGAACCATATCGCCGCCTTGCTGGTAATAGGGGTCGGGATTGAACAGGTTGTCGGCCACATCTTCCAGAATGGTGTGCAGGAACTCGCCAGTCATCGGCGTGCGGTAGGCGGCGGGGTAGTTCATCGCGGTGGCGTTATGCAGGGCCTCGCGGGTGATCGGCGCGCCCGGCAGCAGGCTGGGGCCCCAGCGGAAGCCGGGACTCAGCGCGATATCGGCCTCGCGTTCCTCGATCAGCGCCTGGCAGATCAGATCGTCGAAGGTGCCGTTGAAATTGCCCCGGCGGTACAGCAGCGACTCGGTGTTGCCCAGAACCTCGTCCAGTTCTGCCTGGTACGGGGCGCGAACATTGTCGATCAATGCCGCCATCTCCGGGTCCGGCGCAATCACGTCGGAGAAAATCGGGATCAACTTGTGGCGAACCCCCTTGAGGCCCGACCCATCCACATCCAGATCGACCCGGCTGACAAACTTTCCGTTCGAGCCCGAGGCGATCAACAGGGTCGAGCCAACCCTGACCGGCTCCGGCAAGGCATCGTGGGTATGGCCGCAGAGGATGATATCGATGCCATCGACCTGGGATGCCATCTTGCGGTCGACGTCAAAGCCGTTATGCGACAGCAGCACGACCAGCTTGGCGCCCGCGTCGCGCGCCTCCTGCACCACCGCGCGCATCCGCTCCTCGCGGACCCCGAAGCTGAGGCCGGGGAACATCCAGCCAGGATTGGCGATCGGCATATAGGGGAAGGCCTGGCCAATCACCGCGACCTGGACACCGCCGCGCTCGAACATCTTGTAGGGTTGGTAGGCTGGCTCGTTCCATTCATTGTCGAAAATATTGGCGCCGAGGAACGGGAACGGCAGCGCCTCGACAATCTCGGTCACCCGGTCGATGCCGAGGGTGAATTCCCAATGCGAGGTCATCGCGTCAGGCTTCAGCGCGTTCATCACGTCGACCATGTCCTGGCCCAGCGTGCGCTGCGCTGTCATCGATCCCTGCCAGGTATCGCCACCATCCAGCAGCAGCGCATCCGGCCGGTCGGCGCGGATGCGTTTGATCACCGTGGCGACCCGGTCCATGCCGCCCATGCGGCCGTATTGCCCGGCCAGCGCGACAAAATCCTCGGAGGTCAGTGCATAGGCCTGCGGGCTGCCGGGTGTCAGATTGAACAGCTTCAGGAAATCCGCCCCGGTCACATGCGGCGGCAGGCCGTACTGGGCGCCGACGCCGAGATTGATCGAAGGCTCGCGGAAATGCAGCGGCTTGAGCTGGGCGTGGATGTCGGTGATATGCATCAGGGTGACATTGCCAGTGGTCTCGAACGCCGTCAGCTGGTCTTCCGTCATCGCCTGAGCGGCAGCCAGCCGCGTGAACCCGCCGCCTCCAAAGATCGCCGAAGCGGCAACCGATGCCTGGAGAAAATCGCGGCGCGAGATCATGGTCGGCTCCCTGGCTCATGTATCAAAGGGACGAATCTACCTGTCGGCCGCAACGGGATGCAACCGGGTCGCTCGCCGCCCCGTTTCGGGGGCGGCATTCAGGCATTGATCAGTTGCGGACCGACGGGCCTTCAACGCCTAGGCCGGTCCCACGCCAGGCCACATACAGCTCAAGCGCTGTGAACTCGTCCGAACCACGGTCGAACGGGGTTGCGCGGATGTTGTCCATGCAACCCTTGAAACGCCGATGGATCGAGCCGAGACCCTGCCACTTGAAGCGATAGGTCGGAAAGCCGTTGATCTGACCCTGGCTCAGATGATCGGCCCGGATCATGTTGCCGGGATTGTCTTCGTGGCAGTTGGAGCACGACATATCGAGCTGGCCTACGCGGGTGTAATACAGCGCCTTGCCCGCCTCGAAGGCAGCGGCCATCGGGCCATCGATCTGGACAGCAACCGGCACCCCGCGCGATACCGACGAGATCAGCGCGGTCATGGCGAGCATCTGTTTGCTCTCCCATTTCCATTTCTCGCCGCCCTGATGCTCGGTAATCGACCAGTTGATCCAGTGCTCCAGCGCCCATGGCTTTCCGGCAGCGGCGTTCCATTTCGGCATTCCGGCCCGCAGGCCCTTGAACGTGTCAATATCGCCGTGGCAATCGGCGCAGGACTTGCCGGATGTGCCTGCGGCGGTCTCCCACAGCTCGATGCCGTCATCGACGGCGGAGAAGCCCGGGTTCTCGATATCATCGAGCTGCAATGCCTGGGTTTCGTCGCTGCGATACCGCCAGCCTGAATAGAGCGTATCGAACGGGCTCCCCTCGGGCGCCGCAACCTCGGTGACGATGGTCATGCCATCGATGACCAACTGGTCATTGTCCGGGTCCGCATAGGCGGTCATCGCCGTCGTACCGGCCAATGCAACCGCACCGATCAGGGCAAGTGCTTTATTCATAGCGTGATTCCTCCCCGGCCGGTTCAGGCGACCGCTATTTTGCTTTCCGTGTCGTAGACGGAGCCGTCATCATCGGTCCACTCGAAGCGCATCGTTCCAGGACCCGGCACCGTCATCGTGAACTCGAAATATGGGTTGGCCGATACCGCCGGCTCGATACTCGCCGTGAACACCGGCGCGCCCTCGAAGCTGGCGACGAACTTGTTGATGATCTTGCGTGGGATCAACTCGCCGGTTTTCTTGTCCTTGACCAGTCCGGTTTCCATATCGTGGCTGATCAGCGTCTTGATCGTGATCACCTCGCCAACCGCGGCGCTCTTTGGCACCTTCACGCGGGGTTTAACTGTTGCCATTTGTTAACTCCTTCTGCCCTGGTTCAGCCGCCGCAGCCGCCGATGGTCACTTTGATCTGGCGCTTCGCCATACTGAACGAGCCGTCCCCCATGCGCGCGATTGCGATCACATCCTGGGTCTTGGCCAGGCGGATCCGGGTCGCGGCCGAACTGGAGCCGGACAAGGCCGAGAATTCGAAGGTCGCGACACCGGGGTTCGGGTTGGCCGAGGCCAGGATCATGATCGCGGCGGCGCCGTCAGCGCTGACCTCGATCGGGACCGTACTGCCGTTCTCGGCGATCTCGGGGGCACCAAGCGTCACACCGCCCTCGCCAACTTCGGCGCCGCCGGTGAACGCCTGAATCGCTGCTGCCGTTCCGTTGTCTTCTTCGGCTAGCGCCAGACCGGCTCGGCCTGCCAGCGCGGTGGCCGCGACGACGCTTGCGCACAGCGCGCCCAGGTCACGTCGGGTCAGTTGCATGAAATCTCTCCGTAATTCTTCGCGTGGATATTCGGGCGACGACATGTCCGTCACTCCTTCAGCGTCAGCAGATAGGCGATGACATCTTCGACCTGCTGAGCAGTCAGGATCGTCTTGCCGGCGAAATCCTCGGCGGGCCGGAAAAAGCCCGAGTCGCGGTAGAAGGCCGGCATGATGGTCGCGTCGCCGAACACCGCCTTCGAGTTGACCAGGATCGCCCGCAATTGCTCGGCGTTCCAGCGATCTCCGACGCCATCGAGCGCTGGCCCGACCTCACCATGGAATTGCTCGTTCTTCAGGTCCGAGTTGGCGTGGCAGGCGAGGCAATTGCCCAGTTTGCGCCCGGCAGCCCATTCCCGGCCCATCGCCGGATCGCCCGGCTGGCCGGTCAGCGATTGCGAGACCGTGCCATCTTCGATTTTCACGTCGCCGGGCGCCACTTCGGCTACCGCGGTAACGCTTGCGGCGACAAGGGCAACCCCCGCTATCAGAGGCATGACGCGCTTCATCCTGATCCTCCCAAGATCGATTCTTCTTATTGTCTGTGTGAAAGCTGCCCGAATTCCAGCCACAACACAACAATAAATTCAAATCTGTGAATAGATGTTGGCGCAGCTTGAGCCCAACCCGTTGCTAAAGCTTTCCCTCGGCGCGCATTTTCTCGATATTGCGGGCATGGTATTTTTGAAAATGCTCGCCGGAATCGTAACCTTTCTCGCGGACCCAGCGGAACATATCGAGGGTGGTCCACTTGCCGAAGGCGCCTGGCATCATCTGCACGGCGGCCTGGGCGACAGTACTGCCCGCAGCCACTTCCTCGGGCAGAAAGATTATTGTCGGGGTGAAAATGAGACCCCAGCGGCGGATCGCATCGCGCTCGCTCAGAACCTCGCCATCGAAGTCGGTGACCTCCTCGTCGCCGAACATGTTGAGCTGAACGACGACGTAGTTGGCCTTGATGAAATCGGCGACTTCTGGGTCGGACAGCACTTCCTCGTGCAGCTTGCGGCAGTAGACGCATCCATACTGTTCGACGATCAGCGCCAAACGCTTGCCTTCCCCGTTGGCGGTCGCCAGATCCTCGCGCATATCCTTGAAAGTGACGGCGAACCAATCTTCGGTATGAAGCGCGCCGTCCGCGTCCTGCGCGAACGATTGTGGTGCGAAAGTCGGCGACATGGCAAAGACCAGCATTGCGGCGATCAGCAATCGAGACAGCATATCACTCTCCTGTCATTGGCTCGGTCCCAGGATCAACCCAGGACGGGTATATATTCCAGCATCCAGCCGGCGATGTCCGGCATCGCGTTCGTAATGAACAGTATGCCTGTCAGCACCAGAAACGCGCCCATTGTTTTCTCGACCAGCCGCATATGGCGGCGGAATCGGCGCATCGATCCCATGAACGGCCCGATAAAGAATGCAGCCAACACGAAGGGCAGCCCGATGCCCAGCGCATAGGCGGCCAGCAGCAGCGCACCCTCGGCAGCGGTCTCCTGCGCACCGGCGGTGAACAGGATTGCCGCCAGTACCGGTCCGACGCAAGGGGTCCAGCCGAAAGCGAAGGCGAGACCGACGACATAGGCGCTGATCAGCGTCGCGGGCTGCCGCGCAACCTCCAGCCGCGCTTGGCGGTACAGCAGCGGGATGCGCAGTATCCCCATGAAGTGCAGGCCCATCACCAGGATGATCGTGCCAGCCACGTAACGCAGGGTGTCGTAGTAGGCGCTCAAAGCCTGCCCGATCAGATTGGCTGACGCCCCGAGCAGGACGAAAACCGTCGCAAACCCAAGCGCGAAAGCCAGTGCCGCAAGGACAACCCGGCGGCGCGCGCCAGGGTCCGGCTCGCCGGTCTCGGACAGTTGCTCGAAGCTGACCCCGGCCAGAAAACACAGATAAGGCGGCACGATCGGCAGGATACAGGGCGAGATAAACGACAGCAGCCCCGCCAGCGCCGCCCCCCAGTATGTGATATCAAACGCCATCGCGCGGGATGCCCTGTTGCTTTCTTTACATTCTCATATTAGGTTTTTTATATGTATTGTCGATAGCGAGGTCAACGCGGTGCTTCGATTGGTCATCTTGGTCATGCTCCTGCTCGCCCCGGTGTCGTCCTGGGCGGAGACCCGGTTGCTGATGCTCGACCAGACCGCCTGTGAATGGTGCGAGCGCTGGGACACAGAGGTCGGTGTTGTCTATTCCAAGACCGCCGAGGGCAAACGGGCTCCGCTGCTGCGCAGCAACATCTCTGAGCCAATTCCGGAAGGGATAGCGCTGGCACGCCGGGCGCATTTCACCCCGACGTTCGTCCTTGTGAAAGATGGCGCCGAAGTCGGCCGAATCGAGGGCTATCCGGGCGAGGACTTTTTCTACGGGATGCTTCAACAGATGCTCGACCGGGCACAGAAGCCCGAAAGCTGAGGAGAGGACAACAAATGAGACACGCGCTTCGCATGATCGCCGCCGCTGCGATGGTCACCACATTCGCCACGGCAACGCCGGTTCGCAGCCAGGATTCCGAATCGCTGGTCAGCTTCAATTCGATGAAGCCGGAAATCGCCATCGAGTTGGCCCAGGTCGCACTGAAAAACTGCCGGGACTCGGGCTACCAGGTCGCCGTTGCGGTCGTCGACCGGTTTGGCCAGACCCAGGCGGTGATCCGCGATCGCTATGCTGGCGTTCACACCGTGGACACTGCGGTCGCCAAGGCCTGGACCGCTGCCAGCTTCCGGACCAGCACGCTGGAACTCGATCATGCCATCGAAGCAGGCACCCTGAGCAAGGGTCTGCGCGATATTCCGGGCGCCTTGGCCCTCGGCGGCGGTGTACCGGTGGAGGCGTCCGGATCGATCATCGGCGCCATCGGTGTCTCCGGCGCACCGGGGCCGGAGATCGACGAGGCCTGTGCAAAGGCCGGGATTGAGGCTATCACTGATCGGCTGGAATTCTAGGAACGGGACAATTGATGGCATTGCCAGTTTTTGAGGAAGGCCACGACGAGGCCGAATTCGATCGTATGATGGCCAATGCGCAACGCGCGACCGAATTCCTCAAGGCCCTGGCCCATGAGGGGCGGTTGATGATCCTATGCCATCTGGCCTCCGGCGAGCGGTCGGTGACCGAGCTGGAGCATCTCTTGGCGCAACGCCAGGCGGCGGTCAGCCAACAACTTGCCCGGCTGCGCCTCGAAGGGCTGGTCGACACCAGGCGCGACGGCAAGGCGATCTATTACCGGCTGGCAGACGGCCAGACCCGAAAAATGCTAGAGCTGGTCTATGAAATGTTCTGCGCTGACATCACCGGGAAATCGTGAGACCCTGACCGCGAAGTCCTGAACCGCGAATCTTCGATCGGTTGTCCAGGACCAAGGATCGGGAGGACCACGCCCATGTTCGGGCTGGCGGACGGGCATCTGGCAACGCTGGCGGGCTTCGGCGGCGGCATCCTGCTTGGCCTCGCGGCGCGGGTTGGCCGTTACTGCACCATGGGTGCGGTCGAGGATGCGGTCTACGGCGCCGACCTGGGGCGCATGCGCATGCTGGCGATGTCGGCAGCGGTGGCGATCGCCGGAACCTTCGGGCTGATCGCGGCGGGGCACCTCGATCCCGATGTGACGCGGTATTTCCGAACTGCCTGGTCGCCGGCCGGCACAGTGATCGGCGGGCTGATGTTCGGCTATGGCATGGCGATGGTCGGCACTTGTGGGCTTGGATCGCTGGCGCGGGTTGGCGGCGGCGATCTGCGCGGGCTGGTCATGGTCACGACAATCGGCATCGCCGCCTATGCGACAATCGCCGGGCCGCTGGCGCCATTGCGCCTTTGGCTGGTGCCGGTGGTCGCCATTGACGGTGGCACCGCGGATCACGGGCTGGCGCATATTGCTGGCGCGGCGCTTTCGGTATCACCCTTGGCCCCGGCGCTGGCCGCCGCTGCCCTGCTGTCAGGCTGGGCGTTAATGGATGCGCGCTTCAGGCGGCCGAGCGGACATCTGTTGTGGTCGCTCGTCGTTGGCGGAGCGATCGTCTTCGCTTGGGCTGCAACCGCCTGGATCGCGGCTACGGGCTTCGACCCGGTCGAGGTCGAATCCTTCAGTTTCTCCGCCCCGATTGGCCAAACCCTTCTCTATGTCATGACTGCAAGCCTTGGCGAGCCGACTTTCGCCATCGGCGCCGTCGCCGGAGTGATCGTCGGCGCCGCACTTGGATCACGCTTCAAAAGCGAATTCCGCTGGGAGGCTTGTGACGACGCCCGCGAGCTGCGCCGCCAGATGCTGGGTGCGGCCAGCATGGGCATCGGCGGTGTGCTTGCAGTGGGCTGCACAGTCGGCCAGGGCCTTTCGGCCTTATCATTGCTGTCGGCCAGCGCGCCCGTCGCCATCATAACGATCCTCGTGGGCGCCCGCGCGGGACTGTACATGTTGGTCGAGAGAGCCGCTGTTCAGCGGTGATCAGTTCTCGGACCCTATCGGGCCCTTCGTCGTCGTCCGTGAGGCCCTGCTCAGCCGTCACGCTGAGTTCCTTCGTTTGTCCGCAACGGGTCCAGCCTGCGTGAAAACGCATGGATCTGATAATATGATTTCGATCAGCGGGAGTTGGGATGAAGCGTTTTGTCGCGGGCGTTGTTCCGGAAGCGACGGGTCGGGCCGCCTATCACCCCGCGACGCTGCTGAAGATCTACCTCTACGGCCATCTCGATCGCATCCAGTCAAGCTGCCGACTCGAACGGGAGACCCAGCGTAACATCGAGCCGATGTGGCTGACGGGTCGGCTGATGCCGGACTTCAAGACAATCGCCGACTTTCGCCGCGGCAGCGGCCCGGCGATCGGCGCGGCCTGCGCGCAATTCCTCATGCTGTGCCGTCAGGTCAACCTGTTCACCCGAGCCGGGGGCGCTACAGTCGTGGCCATCGATGGGAGCAAGTTCAAAGCGGTCAACAACCGCGACAGGAATTTCACGGTGGCCAAGGTCGGCAGTGACCGTGCACAACCGGCGTCCATGGGCAGCAAGGCCCGCGACGCGACCGGGTGCCCGGAAGTCACCGTGCTGGCAGACCACGGCTATTACAACGGCGACGAAGTGCTGGCCTGCGAGGGCACCGGCGTCCTGCCCTGCATCCCCAAGACCCAG
>DATLAW010000128.1:0-6730 GCA_035527255.1 Thermohalobaculum sp.
CGCGCTGCCACTAAACTCACCATCATCGGGTTCTGTCGGGACCAAATCAGTGCCCGAGGTGGGCGGGGCAATGCTGGCCGGGTTCTTGACTGAGGTGGAACTCTCATCGCCAGATGCGCTGTCGGAGGAAACCGTCGTGCCAGCAATGGCGACTTCGTTCATATTTACGCGATTACGCCTCTCCCGACCGAGGTAAGTCCCAGTGAGGCGGCGTTGATCGTCATCGGATAGTGGCAAATTTCGCTCGCCAATAAGGCGAGTTTGCACGTCAGAATCTGTGACGTTGATGGAGCCTTCATTTGGACCCACGGCTGCTGGGGAGAGGCTCAATACGCAAAAAATGGTCAAAAACGAAACCATTGAGCCCAAAAATACGCGACTGCAGTACATATTCTGTGTTTCAAGTGAAGGTTCCATCACACCGATAACACCTTTCATGGTTGAATCTTTCCGGGAATAAATATTTTTTCTCAAAAGAATTTTACCCCGAAACGGTTTTTTTTAGAAGGAATTTTGTTTCTGCGGTGTTATCGATTCAGATAGTCGTGGAGGTATTAGGCAAGGTAAGGCGCGTGGAACCACAGATCGAGAAGGAGATGATCGCTCTCCTACCACGTCTGAGACGGTTCGCGCTATCGCTCACGAGGTCCGGTCCGGCGGCTGACGATCTAGCCCAAGCGGCCATCGAGCGCGCCATTGTCAACCTCGACAAATGGGAGCCGGGGACCCGGCTCGACAGTTGGATGTACAGGATTGCGCACAATCTTCACCTCAATGAAGCGCGCAGTCAGAAGACCAGGGGCGAGAAGCACGGTATAATCCAGATGGATTCCGAGCGGTCCGTGGACGGAGAGAGGGCGGTGATCGCCCGGCTCGAATTCTCGGCGGTTAGCGCGGCGATCGCGCTTTTGCCCGGGGATCAGCGCCAGGCGCTTCTGTTGGTCGCGGTTGAAGGCCGCAGCTACCAAGAGGCGGCCGAGATAACTGGCGCTAGTGTTGCCGCGGTGACAAGCCGCATCGCCCGGGCCCGTGAGGCGCTTCGGGGAGTCGTTGAGAGGAGTGACTGAGAAATGAGCGAAGTGACATTCGAAAAGCTCACGGCGTATCACGACCGGGAACTTGGGCTGGATGACAGCTCCCTCGTGCGGCGGTCGCTTGCCGACGACGCCGATGCGCGTGCCATTCTCGACGATTTCGACCGGATCGACGAAGCGGTGCAGGCAAGCTTTGCCGCAGAGCTCGACGCGCCAATGTCATTTGCCCTCGCCAGCAGTGTGCGGGCTGGTTTCGCGGTGCGCAGACGCCGAGCTATTGGCGCGACCGTGCTTCGTTGGGCGACCCCTGTTGCCGCTGCGATCGCCGTTATGGTGTTCGGCAACAATCTGATGGAGCAGCGCATCGCCGGAGCCTTGGCCGAGCGCGAAGTCCAGATTGTCGCGCTGACCGACCGGGCAGTGCAGAATGCGCTCGAATCCTCGCTCAGTGGCGCACAGTTTTCGCTGGCCGACGAAAAGCTCGCAGGTGTCGTCTCGATCACGCCGGTTCGCACCTATCAGAGCGAGACGAAGCACTGGTGCCGTGAATTCGTCGAGGAAGTCGTCGTCGATGACCAGCGCACGACCCGTTTTGGCCTCGCCTGCCGTGAAAATGCGGGCGGATGGCGTCGGGTTGAGACCCGGCTGCCTGGCAGTATGCCGCCGCCGGTCGGCCAGTCGCTGTAAGCCAGTCGTTGTAAGCCAGCCCCGGTAAGGCAGTCTCTGTAAGGCTGGCTCGCCGGCCTGCGCGAGCTTCCTTGACTCGCCGCTAAATTCTCCCCACGATCCATCCTGCGTGGCCGCGATCCGAAAGCCATCGCGCCGATAACCCTTGCGGGCGTCAAGCAGACGAATTTTTCGACGGCGTATCGGTCCGCGTATCGTGTGCCGTTGGAAGTGGTGAAGAATTGACGGACGGGGAGTTCCCCAGACCGCCGAACCGCCGGGCGCTCGTGACCTGGCGGATAATCAAACTAAGGAGGAATACCCATGGGACTGATGCGGAAACTTTCTGCATTCTCACTTGCTGCGGCCCTGATTGCACCGCTCGCGGTGCCGGTGCCCCAGGCACTGGCCGAGACGCCGGCAGACATCCTGGTCATTGCGACCCGGATCGACGACCTGATCTCGCTCGACCCGCAGGAGAGTTTCGAATTCTCCGGGTCGGACATCGCCAACAACCTGTATGGCTCGCTGGTCAGCTTCGACCCGGCTGACTTGTCGAGCGGCTACCAGCCCGAAATTGCTGAAAGCTGGGAAGTTTCCGGCGACGGGAAAGTCTTCACCTTCAAGATCCGCCCCGGCCTGACCTTCACCTCCGGCAACCCGGTCACCGCCCATGACGTCGAGTTTTCACTGCAACGCGCCGTCGCAATGGAAAAGACCCCGTCATTCATCGTCACCCAGTTCGGCTTTACCGCCGACAACATGGGCGAGACGCTGAAGGCGTTGGACGACAGCACCTTCCAGATGACCACCGACAAGAAATACGCGACCTCGTTTGTGCTGAACTGCCTGACCGCAACGATCGCCTACATCGTTGACAGCAAGACCGTGACAAGCAACGCGGTTGAGGGCGATTGGGGCAATACCTGGCTCAAGACCAACTCGGCCGGTTCCGGTGCCTACAAGCTGGTTAACTGGAAGCCGAACGAAAGCTACACGTTGGAATCGAACCCAGGCTTCTGGCGCGGCGAGCCACCCATGAAGCGCGTCATTGTGCGCCACATCGATGAATCCGCCACCCAGCGGCTGTTGCTCGAGAAGGGCGACGTCGATATCGCACGCAACCTCAGCACCGAGGACATCGCTGCGGCCGAGGGCAACGCGAATCTCGCCGTCGACAGTGACCTTCGCGGCCGCATCATGTATCTTGGGCTTAGCCAGAAGAATCCGATCCTGGCCAATCCGAAGGTAATCGAAGCGATCAAATACCTCGTCGACTATGACGGCATGGCCAACTCATTCCTCAAGGGCCAGTACGTGCCGCATCAGGCATTCCTGCCGCTGACTTATCTGGGTGAGCTGAAAGACAAGCCCTACAGCCTCAACGTCGACAAGGCCAAGGCACTGCTGGCCGAAGCGGGCTATCCAGACGGCTTCAACATCGAGATGAACGTTCGCAACGATCAGGATCGGATCGCCATCTCGCAGTCGCTGCAGAGCACCTTTGCCAAGGCCGGCATCAACGTCACGATCAACCAGGGCACCGGCAAGCAGGTTCTGGGACTGTATCGCGCACGGACCTTCGATATCGCGCTCGAAGCTTGGGGGCCGGACTATCCGGACCCGCACACCAATGCCGACACCTTCGCTCACAATCCGGATAACAGTGACGAAGCCCAGCTGACCGGCAAGCTCGCCTGGCGCATTTCGTGGGATATCCCCGAGATGACCAAAGCGACCGCGGCGGCAGTCGAGGAGGCCGATGTCGATGTGCGCCGCCAGATGTACATCGATATCCAGAAGGAGTTTCAGAACACGGCTCCCTTCGTCATGATGTTCCAGGAGATCGAGCAGATCGCTCGGCTGAACAACGTGAAGGGCTTCGTTACCGGCTCAGCAATCACTGCGGCATACTACTGGACGGTCACCAAGTAGTCGTATGGCAGAGGTATTGCCAATGAATGGGCGGCGCGGTTTTTCCGCGCCGCTCTGGCGTCGGCTGAAAGCGCTGACAACGGTGATCGTATCGGTCGCGATCACCATGCTTGGGTTGCTTTTGGTGACCTTCGTTATTGGCCGGGTGATGCCGATCGACCCGGTGCTCGCAGTGGTCGGCGACCGCGCCAGCGCAGCGGTGTATAACCGGGTCTATCTCGAGATGGGCCTCGACCGCCCGCTACTGGTGCAGTTCGCGTTCTATATCCGCGATGTCCTGACCGGGAATTTTGGCATGTCGCTGCTGACCGCACAGCCGGTCGCCGATGACATCATCCGGGTTTTCCCGGCAACTCTTGAACTTGCGACAATCGGCACCATCATCGGGGTACTCTTTGGCGTGCCGATGGGGGTGATGGCTGCGGTCAACCAGGGCCGCCTGCCGGACCATCTGGTCCGAATATTCGGGTTGTTCGGCTATTCGATGCCAATCTTCTGGATTGCCCTGATCGGATTGCTGATCTTCTACGGCATTCTTGGCTGGGTCGGCGGGCCCGGCCGCCTCGATATATACTACGTCGATGTAGTCCCGGCGCGGACCGGCATGATCCTGCTCGACAGCCTGATCGCCGGTGACATGACGATCTTCTGGAACGCAGTCAGCCATATCGTGCTGCCAGCCTCGATCCTCGGCTACTACTCGATGGCCTATATCAGCCGCATGACGCGCAGTTTCATGCTGGAAGAGCTGGGCAAGGAATACATCACCACCGCTCGGGTCAAGGGCCTCAGCGAACGCGCCGTGATCTGGCGCCATGCGCTGGGCAACGTGATGATCCCGCTGATCACGGTGATCGCACTGAGCTATGCGAACCTGCTCGAAGGCTCGGTGCTGACCGAGACGATCTTTGCCTGGCCCGGGCTAGGCCAATACATCACCATCGCGCTGCTATCCGCCGACATGAACGCAGTCCTCGGCGGCACGGTCGTGGTCGGGCTGATCTTCGTCGGGCTGAACATGCTGTCCGACGTGCTATATAAACTTGTCGATGCGAGGGCGCGATGACCAGGAAATCAGCGACCCCGGAGACTTGGCACCAGTGGTTGACCACCGATACGCCACGCTCGCGCCGCCAGGCGCAGGTCGCCCAAATCTATCTCGGCTGGACCAATTTCCGCTCAAATTATCTGGCGATGCTGGGCCTGCTGATCATTGTCGGGCTGGTCATCATCGCCGCAATCGCACCGCTGATCGCCACCCATGACCCCTTCGCGCAAGACCTTTCCGCCCGGCTGACACCTCCGGGGCAGGGTGGTTACATCCTCGGCGCGGATGAGCTTGGCCGCGACATCTACAGCCGCATTGTTCACGGCGCCAAGATCACCCTGTTCATTGTCGCGCTGGTGGCGCTGACGGCGCCGGTTTTCGGGCTGCTGGTTGGGACGGCGGCGGGATATCTGGGCGGTTGGGCCGATCTGGTGCTGATGCGGATCACCGATATTTTTCTCGCCTTCCCCAGACTGGTGCTGGCGCTGGCATTCGTTGCAGCACTTGGCGCCGGAATCGAGAACGCGATTCTGGCGATCGCGCTGACCGCCTGGCCGCCCTATGCCCGCATCGCCCGGGCCGAGACACTGACCATCCGCCGCACTGACTACATCAGCGCCATCCAGCTTCAGGGGGCTGGTGCGTTGCGGATCATTGTCGGCCATGTCTGGCCGCTGTGCATGTCGTCGATCATCATCCGGATGACGCTTGATATGGCCGGGGTCATCCTCACTGCCGCAGGTTTGGGGTTTCTCGGCCTCGGCGCCCAGCCGCCACTGCCGGAATGGGGCGCGATGATCTCGGCTGGACGCAAGTTCATCCTGGACCATTGGTGGGTCGCGACCATGCCGGGGTTGGCGATCTTTATTGTCTCGCTGGGTTTCAACCTTTTGGGCGACGGACTGCGCGACGTTCTCGACCCGAAACGGGGTGGCCAGTGACCGATCTCCTGCGCGTCGAGGACCTGTGGGTCCGGTTCCCCAAACGCGGCGGCGGCATGGTCGAGGCGGTGCGTGGCATCTCGTTCTCGGTCGGGCGCGAGCGGGTCGGGATCGTTGGCGAATCCGGGTCTGGCAAGTCGATGACCGGGCGCGCGATCCTGCGTCTGGTGCGCCCGCCCGGCCAGGCGACCGCCAGCAAGATCGAGTTCGACGGCGTCGAGTTGCAATCCCTCACCGAGCGTGAAATGCGCCATGTCCGGGGCGAGAAAATCTCGATGGTCATGCAGGACCCGAAGTTCTCGCTGAACCCGGTGATGACCGTCGGCGACCAGATCCAGGAATCATACCGGCTCCACACCGATGCCGGCCGGGGCGAGGCCCGCGCCCGGATGATCGAAATGCTCGAGGCAGTGCAGATTCGCGATGCCGCGCGGGTCGCCAAACTATACCCGCACGAGGTTTCCGGCGGCATGGGTCAGCGCATCATGATCGCCATGATGCTGGCCCCGGATCCGGCCCTGCTGATCGCCGACGAGCCGACCTCGGCGCTGGACGTGACCGTGCAGATGAGCGTGCTGCAGATTCTCGACAAACTGGTGCGTGAGCGCGGCATGGGGCTGATCTTCATCAGCCACGACCTGAACCTGGTCTCCACCTTCTGTGACCGGGTGATGATCATGTATGGCGGCCGTATCGTCGAGACCTGCCGCGCCGATGCGCTGCACCAGGCGCAACACCCCTATACGCGGGCGCTTCTGAACTCGCTGCCCCGACTCGACGCGCCGGCGCACCGGCTGGAAGTGATGCAGCGCGACCCGGCCTGGCTCGACGAGCCGAGCGTTGACGCCCATGTCTGAGAACCCATCCGGCGCAATCGTGGTCTCGGACCTGTCCGTCGTTTTCGGCGAGGGCGCGGCGCGCAACGTCGCCGTCGATCGAGTATCGTTCAACGTGCCGAAGGGCGGCTCGTTCGGGCTGGTTGGCGAATCCGGTTCCGGCAAATCCACGGTACTGCGTGCCATTGCCGGGCTGATCCGCGACTGGACCGGTGGCATCGCCGTCGCTGGCCAGCAACTCAGCCACCGCCGTGACCGCGAGTTCTATCG
>DATLAW010000129.1:0-4867 GCA_035527255.1 Thermohalobaculum sp.
GAGCGTTGCCGCAATACTCTGCGTCTGACGCCAGTCCTGCTGAGCACCGAATTTCTGCTTCGAGCCCTTAGCTGACCTGCGCCTCCACGCACCTGGCCCGGAATCAAGGGCGAAGCCCGCCGGGCCGCGCCCTTCCTCCCCCCAGGGAGGGCGCATTTGCAATCTTGCACAAAGCTCACAGGTTACAAGGTGCCGCTACCATAAAGGGGCTCGCACAAAGGCCGTGTGCGCCCACCCGAGGAAGGGCGCGGCCCTCCGTTGTGCCTGGGTGGCAAATGGCGGCAAAGTCCGCGAAGCAGAAATTCAAACTGAGACACTACCGCAGCCCTTTAAGGGCCCGCTATTCCAGAAGCACCGAAATCTCGACTCTGAATAATTCGTACCGCCGCCTCGCTCTAAATCATCCCTCGGTACAATTTGGTGTTCCATTGAATGTCGGCCTCCATCAGCCGGCGGGCCTCCGTTGCGTCGTGGGCGGCGATGGCGTCGACGATCCGCATGTGGTGGTTCTCCCAATCCTCGATCCGCGAAAACTGCCGGATCGCCCGCGACAGCCACGGGCCGGTTCGGGCGTATAACCCCTCGACGATGGCGGCCAGATCGGGATTGCCGGCGCCGGAATAGATGATGAAATGGAAGGTGAAATTGCTGGCGAGGTAGCTGCGAGCGTCCTCGCGCGCCATTGCCGCGTCCATCTGGCGGGTCAAATCGCGCAGCCGCTCGATCTGTGCCTCGGGCAACCGGGTCGCGGCGATCTCCGCCGCCGCACCCTCTAGCACCGACCGGATCTGGAACAGATCAACGGCGCGGGCCGGGGTCATGTCGGCCACCCGATAGGCGCGCTTGGCCGCTCCGGTCAGGGCCTTCTCCGCCTCCAGCCGCTTCAACGCCTCGCGCACTGGCATGACGCTGACCCCATGCTCGGCGGCGAGGGTCCGGGTCGAGACGGTATCTCCAGGCTCCAGCTCACCGACAATCAGCGACCACCGCAGCGCCTGATAAATCCGGTCGCCCAGCTTCGCCTCGGCATCGGGCGCGCGTGCAGCCATCGGCTTTGCCACGGTCGCTGTCGTCATCCGGCGGCCCCGTCGCCCAGATCAACCTGCGCCCCCAGCTTGCTGGCGACATATTGCAGGAAATCCCAGATGGTCCCCTCAAAATCCGCCGGCGCCAGCGGGCCGGTGGCAAAGAACCGCGTCTGCAATCCCTTCAACTGCGTCTCCAACTTCTCGCGGTCCTCGGCGTTGAAGGCATGACAAAGCTCGACGAATTTCACCACCTCCGGATGCTCCGGGTCGTCAAGCAACCCCAATACCCCCCATTTCAGCGCCACCCTGTCGACCCCGACCGGGCGCAGCGTCATGTACAGCGTGTAGTGGGTGGCAAAACCGAACAGGAAACACGGATAGATGACCCCCATGACCGAGTTGCGCTTCTCGTCATCGGTCAGGTCCGGGTGATACGGCCCGCGATCTGGAACGCTGGGATTATAGTAGGACCGGTAGCCGGTGTACTGGGCCTCGCCCGGCAGCTTGCAGCACAGACTGGTCGGCGTCGTCGCGTGCAGCGTATCCTTGTGGGTAGCGCTCAGGTGATAGCCCTCGATGAAGTTCTCGGTCAGGCTCTTCCAGTTCGTCCCCCAGACATCCCCGCCGGTATAAAGCAGGTTGCGCAATTCGTGGTGATAGTTGTGGATGATCCCCGATAGTCTCTCCAGCTGCGGCCCCAGCGGCTCGGCCGTGCCATCCAGGTTGACGAAGATAAAGCCATTCCAGATCTCGCTGGTCAGATGGGGCAGGGCGCACCCCTTCGGGTTGAAGTTCTTTGCCTCCTCCATCAACGGCGCCCGCAGCAGGGTGCCGTCGGTGCGGTAGGTCCAGCTGTGATACTGGCACATGAACCGCTTGGTGTTGCCCTTGCCCTCGGCCACCAGATTGCCGCGATGGCGGCAGACATTCGACAGCACCCGCACCTCGCCCTTCAGGTCACGGGCGACCAGCAGCTGCTCCTCCAATAGCTCGGTGGTGAAATAGTCGCCCGGCTTGGCGACCTCGCCAACATGGCCGACACAAAGCCATTGGCGCCGCAGCAGGTGCTCCTTCTCAACCTCCAGAAACTCTGGCGAGGTGTAGAACGCCGGCGGCATGGTGCGAGCGCTATCCGCATCCAGCGCGGCGACTTCCGACAACTCGGCTCTGATCCGGTCAACCGGACTATGGCGCATTACGTTCATTCGCATCCCCGATTACCAAGTGTGATCTCTGATTCGAGGGCGCTCGATCAGATACGACAAGAAACAAATACCAGCAGGCGATTATCCTGTCGATCCATCTGTGATATCAGATTGCAAATTCAAACCTTCCGTGCCAAATTTCTCCCAATCGAGCGATTGATTCTCGAACGCACCCATATCGACCGGAACAACGCCATGCATGATATCCTTGATCTCGACCGCTATCCCCTGGACCAGCCCGGCTCGCCGCAGTGGCGCGCCCTGGTGGATCGCTGCAAGGCCGATCTGGCGCGGGACGGCATGTACAACCTCGAGGGCCTGATGAGACCCGGCGCGGTGCGCCATGCAGCCGCCGAGGTCACCCCGGTCCTCGATACCAGCGCCTTCACCCACAAGCGCTCGCACAACGTCTATTTCCGCAAGTCTGTCCCCGGCCTCGCCCCCGACCATCCGGCGTTAAAGCTGTTCGAGACCTCGAACCAAACCATCTGCGCCGACCAGATCCCCGAAAGCCTGCTGGTCCAGCTCTACAACTGGCCCCACCTGGCAGGCTTCATCGCTGCGACCATGGACAAGCCCGTGCTTCACCCCATGGATGACCCGATCGCCTGCGCCAATGTCATGCGATACACCGCTAGCGAGGCGCTGAACTGGCATTTCGACCGGTCGGAGTTCACGACCACCTTGCTGTTGCAGGCCCCCCTTGGTGGCGGCGCCTTCGAATACCGCACCGGCCTGCGCAGCGATGACGACCCGAACTACGACGGCGTCGCCCGGATGCTGCGGGGCGACGACGGCGAGGTCCACAGCTTCGCCGCTGAGGCCGGCACCCTCAACGTCTTCCGCGGCAAGAACACCGCGCATCGGGTCACCCCGGTTGTCGGCCCGGTCGACCGCATCGTCGCGGTTTTCTCTTACTACGAAACCCCCGGTGTCCGGTTCTCGGACGAGGAGCGGATCGGCTTTTACGGCCGCGCGGCCTGAGGCGCCCGTGTTGACAACAACCGCCCCCGTCTCAAAGCGCCTCACGCATCGGGCGCGCTACATCGACGGCTGGAACACCATGGACGCCGCCAAGCTTATGGCCTCCATCACCGACGACTTCATCTTCGACGATCCAGCCGACCCCGGCCCCATCACCAAGGCGACGCTGGTTGACTACATGCCGGTCTGGCCCAACAAAACCGCCGCCCTCGGCGCACAGTTCACGTTCGAAATAATTGACAAGACGGTGCAGGACCATGAGGGTGTATTGCTGGAATGGTACTGGTGGCGGCTGATTGGCACGACGGTCGAGGGTTCTGCGGTGATCAAGACATCCGACGACGGCGTAATCTCCGAGCGGCTGACTTACTATCGAACACCATGGCCACTGCGTCGGTGATCCGGCGCCAATGGCACGACAACGCATCGATCCGCGGCCAACGTGGATTTCAACAGGGAGAGAACGATGACCAAACACATGATGACGGATCGCAGCTTGCATCCGATGGCCAAGGACTTCGTTGAGACGCTAAAGCGCGGCCAGATTAGCCGGCGCGAGTATCTATCCTCGATGATGGCAATCGGCGTGACGGCGGCGGGAGCTTACGCGCTGGCCGGGTTGGCGGCGCCGACGGTGGCGTTGGCGGCAGAGCCCAAGAGGGGCGGCACCCTCAGGATTGCCACACCGGTTCGGGCGGCGGGGCTGAAGGATCCGCGCACCTTCGACTGGGACTCAATTGTCTCGCGGCAATCCTGCGAGTATCTCGCGCGCTGGGAGATCGACGGCTCCTTCACCCCGTGGCTGGTGGAGAACTGGGAGATCAACGACAACGCGACCGAGTATACGCTGAATCTGCGCAAGGGCATCAAGTGGTCGAATGGCGACGACTTCACCTCCGAGGACGTCGTCTTCAACATCACCCGCTGGTGCGAGAAGGACGTCGAGGGCAATTCGATGGCGGCGCGGATGGGCACGCTCATCGATGCCACGACCAACAAGGCAATCGATGGCGCCATCACCGCCCCGGACAGCCACACCGTCAAACTGTCGCTGCCGGGGCCGGACATCACGCTGATCGCCGGCTTCACCGACTATCCGGCGCTGATCGTGCATCGCAGCTTCGATCCTGCCGGCGATCTCGTGGCGTAATTCAACATCGGAACTGGCGCCTTCCACATCGAGCTCTATGAGCCGGGGGTTCGGGCGCGGGTCGTTCGCCGCGACGGATACTGGAAGGGCGACGCCTATCTGGATGCGGTCGAGTTCATCGACTTCGGCACCGATCCGACCGCGATGCTCGGGGCTTTCGAATCCGGTGACGTCGATACCAATGAGTTGAGCGAAGCCGACCAGCTCGCCCCGCTCGATGGCATGGGAATGGTTAGGTCGGAGATCGCGACGGGTTCCACCATCGTCTGCCGTTTCAACAACGATCAGCCGCCCTACGACGACGTGCGGGTGCGTCGCGCGGCCCAACTCGCGGTCGACAACAATGCCGTGCTGGCGCTCGGCATCGATGGCACCGGGGTCATTGCCGAGAACCATCACGTCGGCCCGATGCACATCGAATACTTCAAGCTGCCACCGCAGACCCGCGATCCGGCAGCCGCCTAGGCCCTGTTGGCCGAAGCGGGTATGAGCGATCATGA
>DATLAW010000130.1:0-5239 GCA_035527255.1 Thermohalobaculum sp.
ACGACGGCGAGTACGAAAGACGCAGCGTTTCAAGTCGCAAAGTTCAGCGCAAAGATTCCTTTCCACTCACGGCCCTATTTACAATCTGTTTAATGTCCATCGCCACCTCATCTCCCGTCGCACACTCCGAACTTTCCGCAATCAGGCGATGGCGGAATGGCGAACTATGACGACGGCAGCGTAAACCGATCTGGCTCTGAGCTTCGGCTGGCCTAGCTCAAGTTAAGTTGACAGGCCGGTCAGCCGACATAGGACACCGCCACGTTCGCGTTTTCGCGAATCTCGTTCGGGCTGCCGCTGGCGATGACGCGCCCCAAATCGAGCGCGTAAACCATCTCGGCCAGGTCGAGCACCATGTCCAGGTCGTGCTCTATCCACAGGATCGGGATGCCCCAGTCGTAGCGAAGGCGCAATAAAAAGCGTGCCAGATCTTCCTTCTCGTCCCGGGTCAGACCGCTACCGGGCTCATCGAGCATCAGCAACTTGGGTTCGAGTGCCATCGCGCGGGCGAAACCCACGATCTTCTGAACGCCGAAGGGCAGCGCCTTGGCCGGCGTTTCGCGATAGGGCCACAGCTCGAAAAAATCGATGATCAACTCGACGGCATCGCGGTGGCGGATTTCCTGCCGGCGCACCGAACCATGGAAGATCATTGCGGACATCGGATTGCCCCGAAAAAATTGGTCGCGCGCCACCAGCAGGTTCTCCACCACGGTCAGGCGCGCAAACAGCTCCAGATGTTGGAAGCTGCGTCCAATGCCCGCTTTGGCGATGGCATGGGGCGCGGTGCCGACCAGCTCCCGACCGTCGAGCATGATACTGCCAGCCTGCGGCCGGTAGATGCCGCTGACGGCGTTCAGGAGCGCCGTCTTGCCGGCTCCGTTGGGACCGATCAGCGCGGTGATGCCCTCGCCCGGCACATCAATGTCGACACCCCGGAGCGCCTCGATGTCGCCGAAGGCGAGGCGGAGGCCGCGGATCTCGAGTTTGGCTGCCATCGTCACGCCCACCAGCGGCGCGTGCGCCGGTACTGCTTGACGTCCCGGTAGCTCTGGCGTTCTTCGCCGGAAACGCCGAGATAGAATTCCTGGACGTCCCCGTGCGCCATCAGCTCTTCGGTCGTCCCGTCATGGACGATGAGGCCGTTCTCCATGATATAGCCGTACTTCGCGATACTGAGCGCAGCCCGCACGTTCTGGTCGACGACGAGCAGGCTAAGGCCGAGCTCTTGGTTCAGTTCATTGAGCTGGCTGAGCACCATATTGACTATGAGCGGCGAGAGCCCCATCGAGACTTCGTCGACCAACATGAGCCGGGGCTGGCTGAGCAGGGCGGCGGCGATCGCCGCCAGTTGGCGCTCGCCGCCGGAGACCAGGATCGCGCGCCGGTTGCGCTTATCGGCGAGCAGCGGGAAGAGATCGTAAATGTTGGACAGTGTCACTTTTGGAACGCTGTCCCCCGTCTCGCGACGCGCGCGCCATCCGACCTCGATGTTCTCGTGGATGGTGAGTGTGGTGAAGATCTTGTCCCGCTCGGGCACTATGGCGATGCCGAGGCGCGCCGTCTGATCGGGCGTCAAGCCGCGGATGGATCGGCCGTCGAAGCGCACAGTGCCTTGGGTGATCGACGCCTTCTCCACTGGAAGGAAGCCGGAAATCGCGCGCAGCGTGCTCGTCTTGCCGGCGCCATTGAGGCCGACCAGCGCCACAATCGACCCTTCGTCAACGAAAATCGAGACACCCTGCATGGCGCGCACCACGTCGCCGTAGACGACCTCTAGCTGTTCAACCACGAGAAGGGGTTCGGTCATCGCTGCCGCCGCTGCTCAAGGGGCCTGTATCGGAACGGCCACAATATGAAATAGTCGCGGAGACGCCGCCACACCTCGGCAAGACCCAAGGGCTCGAACAACATGAACCCCACGATAAGCAGCCCATAGAGCACCGAGTGCAGCCCGCTCAAGGAACCGGCGGCGATCTTAACCCCAATCACGCCAATCAGGAGATCGAGCAGATAGGGCAAAAATGTGATGACGAACGCGCCGAGGATGGATCCCAACACGCTGCCCAGCCCGCCGACAATGATCATGGCGAGATAGGCAATCGCCAGATGGAGGTCATAGTACCCCGCGGTGATGACGCCTTCGTAGTAAGCACCGAGGCAACCGGCGAACGAAACGATCATGGACGTGACGATGAAAGCGGACAGCTTTGCCCGGTGAACCGAAATGCCGAGGGCTTCCGATGCCAGCTCGTGGTCGCCGACGGCGACCCACCGCCGCCCCAGAAAGCTCCGGCGCAGGTTGAGGGCGCCGATGACGATGAGCGCGGCAATGATGAGCAGGAAGTAATACCAAGCCGCCATGTCTTCGAGCACGAAGAAGCCGAGGTTCGGCGGGTCGACAATGACACCCTCGGAGCGGATGACGCGCGCAAGGTACACAGCGAACGCGGAAGTGACGCCCAGATGAAGCGCCAGTGTCGTGATCGCGACGTACAGCGCTTTCAGCCGCAGCGACGGTATAGCGACAACGAATCCGGCGATGCCGCCGAGCGCCACGGCGACGAACAAGCCGACCCAGAAAGGCGCACCGAAATGATGAAACATGGCGCCGGCGGAAAAACCGCCGATCGCCAGGAACCCCGCCTGGCCCAGCGAGACCAGCCGCGCGTTCCCGGTCAACAAGTTCAAGCCGACTGCTCCCATGACCGCGACGAGCGACAGGTTCGTCACGTGGAGCCAGTGTTGGTTGACGATGACCGGCCAAAAAACCGCGACGACGAGGCCGAAACCCAGCCAAAGCCATTCGCGCCCCCGGAATAGATAGAAGGTGTGCGCGGTGCGGATTGGCAGGGTCGGCGGCCGCCCGACCGATGCTTTCCCTGGCCGGGTCACACCCGTTCCAGCTCCTCGACCGTGCCGAACAGCCCCCACGGTCGGAATGTGAGTACGATCAACATGAGGGCGACTAGGGCGATTTCTGCCCAATGGGATTCCACCAACTGCGTCGTCACGAACTCGACCACGGCCACCGCCAATGCGCCGATAATGGCGCCCGGATAACTGTCCATGCCACCGATCAGAGCGGCGATCAGCGCGTTGACGCCAATGAAGACAGCGGCGATCGAAATCAGCGCGCGCTGTCCGTGCAGGAAGCCTGCCACCGCCCCGATTATCAGCGCGAGAACCCAGGCGATGCCGACGATGCGATCGATGTTGATTCCGCGCTGGGCCGCCAGCACAACGTTATCGGAGACGGCCCGCATTAGGAGCCCGGTCTTGGTAAAGAAATTCAGGATGATGACGAACAGCACGCAAGTCCAAGATCCAACCAGGACGATCAGGTGCTCTTGGGTCACCCGGGCGCCGGCGATTGTCGTCACGGCCTTGAAGGGCGAATCCACCATCCTGGTTTCACCGCCGAAGATGATCACCATCAGCCCGCGTAGCAGGATCGCGATACCGACTGTGGTTAGGATTCCGACGACCGGCGATTCGCTGAGGATGCGGCGCATGATCACGAAGTAGACAAAACCCCCGATGATCGCGCCGGTGGCCAAGGTCGCGGGGATGGCAACGATCCAAGGCAGGCCGGCCCCGGTCGTCACCGCGGCAACATAGGCACATGTGATCGCCATCTCGCCCTGCGCCAGGTTGAGGATGCGGCTGGTGCGGTAGATCATCACCAGCCCGAGCGCGAGAAGCGCGTAGACCCCGGCGATCTCCAGAACGGTGATGACCTGCAGCACGATGGCCTTTCCTTTCCGTCGCGAGCGGCCGTGCAGAGCGGCAGCCCGATCCAAGCCAGGGGCACGCGCGGGGCGAGGCCGGGCGGAACCCTGTGCGGGTTCCACCGGACTCCGATGTCGTTAACGACGAGAACTCTCAGACGCGGTCCCTGTTCACCATTCCATGCAGCCAGACCATACTATTTCGTGATTTTGTACTGCAGCGTGCTCGGGGCGGCGACCCACTCGGTGACGGGTTTGAACTTATTGGAACCCGCGTCGAACTTGTAGACCTTCCACCAGGACGTTCCCTGATGATCGTTGCTCTTGAATGTGATCGGGCCACCGGTGAGCTTGCCCATGTCGACAGAAATGTTGGCGAGCGCCTTGTTCATGGCCTCGCCCGAGCATGGCCAGCCACACTTCTTCAAGGCGGCCGACGCCAGCTTGGCGTTCACCCAGCCGATCACGTGGTTGACCGCGATCTCATCGGGGTTCATGCCGAACTTCTTGGCCGTCGCCTTGATTTCGGCGAGGTCGGCGGTCTCCTCATGCGCCAAGGTATAGCGCGAGAAGGTGTAGACCCCTTCGGCGGAGCCCGCTTTCTCGATACCTTGAATGAGGCCGGCCTCACTAATGCTGACGTTGTTCATCAGCATCGGGCCCTTGTAGCCGCCGGCACGGGTATGAATCATCACGCCTTCGGTCAGCCGGGGCGGCAAGTGGGTCACGACGAGCTTGGGCTTGGTGCCAGCGATCTTCTGGCCGAGCGGTCCGAACTCCACCTTGCGCGGCGAGAAGAAAACTTTGGAAACGGTGAAGCCCTGGGCCTTGAACGACGCTTCCGTGTGGGCGCATGCGGCGAACCCGCCCGCGGACTCTATCGTGACGCAGGTCATGCGGCCCTTGCCGGGAAAAAGCTTGGCCGCGAGTTTGCCCGCAACCTCTCCGGCGACGTTGAAGGGATTTCCGGTCGAATAGGCGTAGCCGGCAGCCGGCGGCAGCGTCATGCCGATGGCGCTGACGGACGAGATCGCCGGGACCTTGTTCCGCTTGGCCACCCGGTAGACGCCAGGCAGTGTACTTGACATGCTCATAGCCCACAGGCTGTTGACCTTTTGGCTGGTGATCAGCTCGCGGGCATGGGACGCCGCCCGCTGGGCGTTCAGCTGGTCGTCGCGGGTGATGATCTCGACCTTGTGTCCATTGATGCCGCCTGCGGCGTTTACCCGTTTCATGTAGAGCTCGAATCCCTGGAACACGGGCTTGAAGGTATCCACGAAAGGACCCGAGAAATCGGTGATATAGCCGAGCTTGTACGTGTCGGCGGCGACGGCCGGGCTGCCCGCGCCGACGATCATCGCCAAGGTGACGAAGGCTGCGGCCAGTCGCAATGAGCCAAAATGTTTCATCGTCTCCTCCCTTGTCAAAGCATGGTGCGAACTTGTTGTGATTACGGATACCGCCTCTGCACCTTCAACGCGGTTCCCTCCGTCGAATTTGGTCCGACG
>DATLAW010000131.1:0-16762 GCA_035527255.1 Thermohalobaculum sp.
ATCGGCGCTGGCCTGCCGATCACTGAACCCACAGGATCGATGATCGTCGATATCGGCGGCGGCACGACCGAGGTCGCGGTGCTTTCGCTGTCCGACATTGTCTATGCGCGGTCAGTTCGCGTCGGCGGCGACAAGATGGACGAAGCGATTATCAGCCATCTTCGCCGTCAGCATAACCTGCTGATTGGGGAATCGACTGCGGAGAAAATCAAGAAGGCCATTGGCACCTCGCGGATGCCGGTCGATGGGGTCGGCGAGACCCTTCGGATCCGTGGCCGCGACCTGTTGAATGGCGTCCCTAAGGAACAGGAGATCACCCAGGCGCAGATCGCCGAAGCCTTGGCCGAGACGGTCCAGCAGATCGTCGAAGCGGTCATGGTGGCGCTGGAGGCGACACCGC
This sequence comes from Thermohalobaculum sp., assembly GCA_035527255.1. GTDB lineage: Bacteria > Pseudomonadota > Alphaproteobacteria > Rhodobacterales > Rhodobacteraceae > Thermohalobaculum. Next base: position 401 of record DATLAW010000131.1, read on the forward strand.
CGGATTTGGCCGCGGATATTGTCGATAACGGTGTCATGCTGGCGGGTGGCGGCGCGTTGTTGCACGATCTAGACGTGACCCTGCGTGAACAGACCGGTCTGGCCGTCTCGGTCGCCGATGATCCTCTGGCCTGCGTGGCGCTCGGCACCGGCCGCGCGCTGGAAAATCTTGACCGCCTTAGCCATGTCATGAAGATCAGCGCCTGACACAGGGGAGAACGACGTGAGGCGAGCCGCCTCGCCACAGGAGACAGCGCTTACCCGGACGGTTCGCCGTATCCTTTTGGGGTTCGTTGTCGTTGCCTCCTTGATACTATTGGCCCTGTGGCGCAGCGACAGTCCACGGCTCGAGCGCCTGCGCATGACGCTTGCGGACGCGCTCATTCCTTCGCTCGGCATTGTCAGTCAACCGATCGAACTTTTGACTGAAATGTCACGCGGTTACCGAAATTTCTTCGATGTCTACACGCAGAATCGCGACCTCAGACGCGAGATCGAACGGCTCCGCGCCTGGCGCGAGACCGCCCGTCAGTTTGAAGAACAGAATGCTCAGCTACGGGCCCTCAACAACGTGCGCGTCGCCCCCCACAGCACCTTTGTCACCGGAGACGTGATCGCCGATTCCGGCGGGCCATTCCTTCAGTCCGCAATTGTCAATGTCGGCGCTCGTGATGGTGTTGTCGATGGTTCGGCTGCGGTCGATGGCAGCGGGCTGGTCGGGCGGGTTGTCGGGATCGGCGACCACGCCACGCGGCTGTTGTTGTTGACCGACTTCTCGTCGCGGGTGCCGGTGCTGGTGCAGCCTTCCGGCCTGCGCGCGATCCTGTCGGGCAATGGGACCTCGGCACCCATTCTGGAATTCCTGGAGAGCCCGGAAGAAGTCAAACCCGGCGATCTGGTCCGAACCTCAGGTGACGGTGGCGTGTTTCCGCCGAACCTGCCCGTTGGCCGCCTGGTCGCCCTGCCCGGCGGTACCTGGCGAGTGACGCTCAGCGCCGATTTCGCCCGGTTGGAGTTTGTGCGACTTTTGCGCTACACTCCCGATACACGGATTGACCGCCCTGGTGGGCTGATCCTGTCAGGCCCACGCGGCGTCGACGACGCGGCGAAACCGATTACGCCAGATGCCACTGGCGGCGGAGGCTGAGTTATGGAAAGCGCTCAATGGTATTCGCCATACCGGCTTATGCGCATCACCCTGATGATGGGGCTGGGTCTGGTCGCGATCTTTATCGAAGCCGCGCCGCTTGGTCTTTCGGCTGACGCCTATCCATCACCCGACCTGCTTTTTTGCGTCGTCGCATACTGGTCGACCCGGCGACCGGGATCGGCAGTTCTGATCGCTATCTTTGGCCTTGGTCTAACCCGCGATTTGATGACCGACGTGCCGGTCGGTGCCGGCGTATTGACGCTCGTCATCGCCTCCGAGTTCCTCAAATCCCTTAGCTCCGGCCTGTCGCGCCGCAGTTTCGCCACTGAATGGTTGTTGCTCGCGACCGTCCTTGCCGTTGTCCTCACGACCCAGTGGTTGATCGTGGTTATCCTGCTCGCGCACCCGCCGTACCTGATCGACCTGGCCTATCAATGGCTCGCAACGATGCTGCTCTACCCGGTGCTTACTGTTGTGTTCCGTTGGTTTTTCCAAGTCGGGTGGCGCAAGACTACGGCGACGGGGCCAGGTCGATGAACCGCGACAGACGCGCCCGCCGGGAAGCGCTCAAGCGCCGCGAAGAGGCTAAAGTCACTGGCAATTGGCCGGTGACCCGGCGAGGCCTGTTCCTGATGGGGGCGCAGTTGGCCTTTGGTCTGGTGCTGGCCTATCGCATGCGCCAACTCCAGGTCGTCGAGACCGAGCGCTACCGCCTGCTCGCCGAGGAAAACCGCATAAACATCCACCTGATTCCCCCGGTGCGGGCCGAGATTTTCGACCGGAACGGCCTGCCGCTGGCGGTCAATGCCCAGAATTACCGGGTCGTGATGATCCGCGAACAGGCTGGCGATGTCGAGGCAATGCTCGACCAACTTAGCTTGATAATTGACATCCCGGAGAACCGGCGTCGCCGGGTGCTGAAGGAGATGCGCCAGAAAAGCTCCTTCGTGCCGGTCGCGGTGGCCGAGCATCTCGACTGGCATGATTTTGCCGAAGTCAACGTCAACATCCCCTCATTGGCCGGCGTCCAGGCCGAGGTTGGGTTGACCCGGAACTACCCTCATGGCGAGCTCACCGCTCACATTATCGGCTACGTCAGCCGGGTGACTGAAAAGGATCTGGAGATCCAGGAAATCGCCAACCCGGTTCTCCAGATCCCGGGCTTCCAGATAGGCAAGACCGGTATTGAGCGCGCCCTGGAGGATGAACTGCGCGGCGGGGCCGGCACGCGGCGGATCGAAGTCAATGCGCTCGGCCGGGTCATTCGTGAGATCGACCGCGTCGACGGCATTCATGGCGCCGACCTTCACCTGACCCTCGACCTTGGCATGCAGACCTATGTCCGCGAGCGGCTTGAGCAAGAAAGTGCCGCTGTCGTGGTGATGGACGTCAATAACGGCGACCTGGTGGCGCTCGCGTCGAACCCGACTTACGATCCCAACCTCTTCGTTCGCGGCATCCCTGTCGAGGACTGGGATCAGCTGCTCAACAATGATCATCGACCGCTGGCGAACAAATGGGCCAGCGGCATGTACCCGCCTGGCTCGACGTTCAAGATGATGGTGGCGCTGGCCGCATTGGAAGCTGGATTGGTTTCACCGGGGGAACGGGTCTTCTGCAATGGCGCGCTGAAACTTGGCAACCGCAAGTTCCACTGTTGGCGCCGGGGCGGGCATGGTCATGTCCATTTGCGCCAGTCGCTCGAGCAATCCTGTGACGTCTTCTTTTACGAAATGGCGAAGCGCCTTGGCATTGATACCATTGCCAAGATGGCGCTCCGCTTTGGCCTCGGCTCCGCCGCAGATATACCGATCCCGGCGATCAAGGGAGGATTGATTCCGACCCGGGATTGGAAAGTTCGGTCATATGAAGAAGCCTGGCAAACTGGTGACTCGCTGAACTCCGCTATCGGTCAGGGGTTCGTGCTCGCGACACCGCTGCAACTCGCGGTTATGACGGCGCGGATTGCCTCCGGTCGGGAAGTGCAGCCGCGCCTGATCCGGGCCCGTGGCGGCGTTCCGGTGCCGGTGCCTGAGCCCGCCGAGCTGGGCTTGCGCGCCGAGCACTTGGCACTGGTGCGCGGAGGCATGTTCGATGTCGTAAACGCTAAACGCGGTACTGCGCGGCGCTCGCGCATCGCCGATGATGTTTATGCAATGGCCGGCAAGACCGGTACCAGCCAGGTGCGCAACATCACGGCCTCCGAACGCGCCGCCGGCGTCACCAGCAACAAAGACCTACCCTGGTCCCGGCGCGACCACGCTTTGTTCGTTTGCTATGCGCCCTTCGACAAGCCAAAATATGCGGTCTCGGTCATTGTCGAGCATGGCGGGGGGGGATCCGCTGTCGCCGCTCCGATTGCCCGCGATGTAATGATGCGCGCGCTTTACGGATCCGAGGTGCCGGCGGAAGCCTACCCGCCGGGCCAGCGCCCGGCGCAACCGCCCCGGCCGCGTCCGGAAAATGTGGAGCCCGCCGAACCGAGGGTCCGCACATGAGCATCGCCAGTAAAGACATCGAACTTAGCCTGATCCGAAAGGTCCTGCGCCTGAACTGGGCGATTGTCCTTCTGGTCTGCGCCATCGCCAGCATCGGTTTCCTGATGCTCTACTCAGTCGCTGGCGGTTCGTTCGAGCCCTGGGCCGGACGGCAGATGAACCGCTTTGGCGTCGGCATCATGTTGATGCTGGTCGTCGGAATGATCAACATCCGCTTTTTTCGCTGGGCTTCGCCATTTGCTTATCTTGGCGCCTTTGCGCTCGTTGTGGCTGTCGAGTTTTTTGGAACATCCGGCATGGGGGCGCAGCGCTGGATCCAGATTGGCCCTCTGCAGCTCCAGCCATCCGAACTGATGAAGATCGCGCTCGTTATGGGTCTGGCGCGCTACTATGACTGGCTTGATCGGGGCCGGGTTTCGCACCCGCTTTGGCTCCTGCCGCCGGCTATTCTGATCGCTGCACCGATGTTGTTGGTATTGAAGCAGCCGGACCTCGGCACCGCACTGCTGCTGGGATTGGGCGGCGCGATGGTGATGTTCATGGCCGGGGTCAGCTGGTGGTATTTTAGCACCTCCATCGGGCTGGCCGTTGGTGCCGTCTATGCCGTAATAGCCTCGCGTGGCACCGAATGGCAGATGCTCAAGGACTACCAGTATCGCCGCATCGATACGTTTCTGAACCCCGACGCCGACCCGCTCGGCGCCGGATACCACATTACCCAGTCGAAGATCGCCATGGGATCGGGCGGCTTCTCTGGACGCGGCTTTATGCAAGGCACTCAAACGCGGCTGAACTTCCTGCCCGAGAAGCATACCGACTTCATCTTCACGACGCTCAGCGAGGAGTTTGGCTTCGCCGGATCGGTGTCGCTGCTGGCGTTGTATTTGCTGGTGGTGATCTTCGGTTTCGCCTCGATGGCCCGCAACAACGACCGCTACGGAGCGTTGATCACCGGCGGTCTGACCGCCACGTTCTTCCTGTATTTCGCCGTCAACATGGCGATGGTGATGGGCTTGATGCCGGTGGTCGGCGTGCCCCTGCCGCTGGTCAGCTATGGTGGCTCGGCAATGTTGGTCTTGCTCCTGGCCTTCGGTTTGATCCAATCTGCGCATGTCCACCGCCGCTGAGGGAGAACATGCCGTGCCACCATCGATACCACTGCCACTCGTTGCATTCGCCGGCCAAGCCAATCACCGCACAGCCTACCAGCAGCACCTGATCGATGCTGCGGCGGCTGCGGGCATCAAGATCGCCCTGCATATTGACCCGGAAACAGTCGACCCCGCCACTGTCGACTACCTGATCTTTGCGGCCAACGGCCCGGTGCAGGATTTCAAACCCTATTCAAAGATTGCCGGCATCCTGAACCTATGGGCGGGAGTCGAGGCAGTGCTGGAATTGGACCCGCCTGCGGATGTGCCGCTTGTTCGCATGGTCGAGGATGGACTGACCCTCGGCATGATCGACTACGTCTGTGGCCATGTGTTGCGCCACCATCTTGACGTCGACCGCTACATCCACAGCTCGCCGATCGAGGAGTGGGAGGTCGACTATCCACCGCTCGCCCGCGACCGCACTGTCGGCATCCTCGGTCTCGGCGCGCTGGGTGCTTCCTGTGCCGCGCAATTGGCGGCCCATGGATTTCGAGTCATTGGATGGTCGCGCTCGCCCAAGGACATCGCCGGTGTCGAATGCCGCACCGGCGCCGATGCGCTCGACGAGACCATCGCCGAGGCCGAGATCCTGGTGCTCCTATTGCCGGCGACCGCGCAGACCCACCGCATCCTGAATGCCCGGCGCATCGCCCTGATGCCGCTGGACGCCTGCTTAATCAACGCTGCCCGTGGCCAGCTCGTCGATCACCAGGCCCTGCTCATCGCGCTAAGCGCCGGGTTGCTGCGCCATGCCACGATGGACGTCTACGACGTCGAGCCGCTACCACCCAACGATCCTTACTGGACCCATCCCCGGGTCACCGTCACCCCGCACATCGCCAGCGTGACCCGGCCAAAGACCGCCAGCCAGTCGATTATCGCCCAGATCGCCCGGCACCAGCGGGGCGAACGGTTCTTGCATATTGTAGACCGGGCGCGCGGCTATTAAGTTCCACCGGACCGCCGGAACCAGTTCGGCGAAAGGGTCGGAGACGATGGCGGCAAAACCTGACGGCAAGAACGGCGAAGGCAAACGGCGGGTCCGCCGTCCGCCTGGCGTTTGGGCCGGTATGCGGGCAAACTTCCTGACCGGGCTGATCGTTGTCGCGCCGATCGTCCTGACCCTCTATTTGACCTGGAACTTCATCACCTTCGTCGATGCGAAGGTGGTGCCGCTGGTCCCCGCCCCGTACAATCCACGCACCTATATCGATGCCGACATCCCCGGCTTCGGCCTGGTGATCTTCCTGATCTTCACCACCATGGTCGGCTATTTCGCCAAGCGGGTCTTCGGCAAGCAACTGATCCGGCTGGGCGAAAGCATCGTCTCGCGCATGCCGGTGGTTCGCTCGATCTACAATGCCCTGAAACAGATCGTCGAGACCGTCCTCAGCCAGACCAAAAGCTCGTTCCGCCAGGCCTGCATGGTCGAGTACCCGCGCAAGGGCCTCTGGGCCATCGCCTTCATCGCCACCGACACCAAGGGCGAGATCAAGGAGAAGCAGGGCGGCGAAGAAATGGTCAGTGTTTTCCTGCCAACGACCCCGAATCCGACCTCGGGGTTCCTGCTGTTCGTGCCGAAGAAGGACGTAATCCTGCTTGACATGACCATCGAGGAGGCTGCTAAGCTTGTAATCTCGGCTGGTCTCGTGGTACCCTGCACAAAGTCTGAACGTGAAGCCGCTGCCCGCAACACCGACGCCCACAAGCGCGCCATTGCCAAGGCAGCCGGGGCAAAGAACGGAATTCCGAAAGTTTGATTGTGCCAAGGCAAATTGCATGCGAATTAATTTCTAAATGATTTCAGCAATCCTCACTGGCTTCGGCACCGGCTTCTCCCTGATCCTCGCCATCGGGGCGCAGAACGCCTTTGTCCTGCGCCAGGGCCTGTTGCGCGAGCATGTCTTCTGGGTCTGCCTGATCTGCGCACTTTCCGACGCCATCCTCATCTCTGTAGGCGTCGGTGGCATCAGCTCGATCAGCCACGCATTTCCCTGGGCGATCGCTGCCCTGACCTCGGGCAGCGCCGCCTTCTTCATCGTCTATGGTGCCATCAGCCTCAAGCGCGCCTTCCATCCCGGCGCGCTCCAGGCAGCGGACCCAAACGGTAGCTCGGTCCGCGCCACCCTTATCACCGCTTTGGCACTCAGCTGGCTGAACCCCCATGTCTACCTCGATACCGTCGGACTGATCGGCGCAGTTTCCACGCATTTCCACGGCTGGCCCGACAAGATCGCCTTCGGCGGCGGCGCAACGTTCGCCAGTTTTGTCTTTTTCTTCGGCCTCGGCTACGGCGCGCGCCTGCTGGCCCCGTTCTTCGCCCGAACCAATGCCTGGGCGGTTCTTGATGTCGTCATCGCCCTGGTGATGTGGTCGATTGCACTCACCCTGATCCTCGGCGAAATCGCCCACTTGTAAGGCAGCCGATGACCGAACCCGACTATCAGACTTGACTCGATCAGCTTTTTGACCACCCGGATGACGAACCTGAGTGGTACTTTTCCGCTGATTACGAATACATCGAGATCGCGCCAAAAACGCTCACCACGCACGCCCTGCGGCTGTTTGATGCCCCAGCACTGCTGCTGTTTCGTTACAGCGACCAGCAGATCGCCTCCGGCCTCAAATACCTGATCGATACCGGTTGCGGCAGCGATCTCCGCCTGATCTCGGACCCTGCCGTTCCGCAGTCCGACCGGCTGGAACTCGCGGCTAGGATCGACCGGGTATATTCCCAGATTTTTGGTGCCCGTTGCACCCCTGCCCTCGGCCATCTGTCCGAGGTGCCGGACCAGCCGCTGAATATGCTGTGTTACATGTGGTGGGACGCTATCTACTTTGGCGACACTGGTGATCCGCGCCTCGCCCAGGAATTTTCCGCGGCACTAATCGAGGCGATGGGTCGGACATTGGCCATCCCGCACCCCGCCTGCCAGGAGGGTGCGCTGCACGGTCTCGGCCACTGGGGGAGCCATGCCCCGGCCCGGGCAGAAGCTTTGATCAACGCCTACCTGACCCAGAACCGGGCGTCGCGACCGGAGCTGGTCAACTACGCGCTTGCGGCCCGGTCGGGTTGCATCCAATGAGGCGTCAAGGCTGACCGCGCAGCGCAACAGGTCGCCATTCCGCTCTCGCGATCCCTAGTCCGGCACCTTCCACCACACCTCGGGCCGCCAGCCATACAGCGAATCAGTTGCCGGTTTGGCATAACCATTTTGCCAGGCGATTCGGTCGGTCGGCAAAAAACCAAAGGGAATCACATAGATCCCGGCGCTCAAAATTCGGTCCAAAGCCCGAACCGCAGTTTCGAAAGAAGACTGGTTCTCGGCCGCCAGCAGCGCCGAAATCATCGCATCAACCGCTGGATCGTCGACCCCCATGTAGTTCCGCGTACCCGGATCAACCCTTCCATCAGATCCAAAATACAGTCGCTGTTCGACCCCTGGACTCAGCGAAAGGAACCATCGGTTGACAGTCATATCGTAGTCATAATCCCGCCGCCGGGCGGCGTATTGCGCATTGTCGACCCGGCGTACCCGGACCTCAACACCCAGGCGCAAAAGCGCTTCACTCCACAGCTCGGCCAGGGTCTGATCCTCGGTGCTCGCGACCAGTACTTCGAAACTCAGAACCTCGCCTTCAGCGTTCTGACGCAGCCGTCCGTCGACCCGCCAACCGGCCTCCTCCAGCAGGTGCCCAGCAGTGCGCAGATTGCCCCGGTCACGCCCCGATCCATCACTCAGCGGCGGTTGCCAGCCGGTCTCCAAAGTGCCTTCCGGCAGCGATGCGGCGAAGGGCGCCAGCAACTCGGCCTCCCGCCCAATCGCGGGGCCGGAGAAGCCCAGAACCGAGTTGAAGAAGTAACTCTCAATCCGTTTGTATTCCCCACGAAACAGCCTCTCGTTCACCCATTCCCAATCGAAGCTCAGCGCCAGCGCCTCGCGCACCCGGAGATCGGAAAAGATTACGCGACGGGTGTTGAACACGAACCCATACATCCCGGTCGGCCGGCCATGAGCAATTTCGCCGCGCATCAATTGACCGTCCAACGCCGCCGGAAAATCATAACCCTCGACCCAGCGAGTTGCATCGTAATCGACGAAAATTGAAACCTCTCCCGTCTTAACTGCCGACCATAAGGCTTCGGAATTACGGTAAAATTCGTATTTTATCTCGTCAAAATTGTTAAGCCCTTGATTGACCGCCAAATCGCGCGCCCAATAATTCGAATTGCGCCGGAAGCTGATGAAACGGTTAGGTTCTACCCGATCGACGATGTACGGCCCGGACCCGGTAATCGGTGCTCGAGTCGATTGTGAAAATGGGCGATCCACCCATTCCAATTTCTTCAAAACCGGCCGCAACCCCATGATCAGGGCCAGTTCCCGGTTCGGCTCGGAGAAGTTTATCCGCAGACTTCGTGGGCCGGTTTTCTCGACCCCGCTGACCGCCTTCCAGGCGTTACGATAGGCCGGATGACCCTCGGTCGCGACCGTCTCGAGCGACCAGATCACGTCCTCGACAGTCACCGGACTATCATCGGAAAACCGCGCTTTCGGCCGCAGCGTAAACTCAACCCAGGACCGGTCTTCAGGCACCTCGACCGTCTCCGCCAACAGCCCGTAAAGCGCGAAGGGTTCGTCCCAGTTACGCACCATAAGCGACTCGATGGTATGCACTTTTACGCCCCACGGCGCGCGGCCTTTTAGTAGGTATGGATTCAGGCTGTCGAAGCCTCCGGTCTCGCCAAAAACCACGCGCCCGCCCTTCGGTGCAGCTGGGTCAGCATAGGGCAAATTGGTGAACCCCGGCGGCAGTGCCGGCGCCCCATGCATGGCAATTCCGTGGGCCGGCTCGGCGGCCACCCCTGGACTGTCAAAGCCGCCCGCGAGCCCGCCAAAAGCCACCAGAATGACGATTGCGTTTTGCAACCCCAAATTGCGTCGAGTCCATCTTTTCGACCAGTGAGTTAAAAGGGACTTGCCGCCTCGATGGCATTTCCGTATAATTCCCTCACTGCTCGATAGGTTTCTTGCCTGTATGAAACCTGCCTCAACAACTTCAGCGCCTCCTTCGGGAGGCGCCTTTTTTTTTGCTGCTTTCGCCATTGCGACGGTTCGCCTCTCGCCATTGTGCGTTGCAAAACTATTCTAACAGCAACGACTCTATCAATGGTGGGCAAACTCGCCCAAATCATTCCCGAATGAAAGAGGGTGAGAAATGCAGTTCAAAGGCAAGGTCGCGGTCGTCACTGGTTCGAACTCCGGCATCGGACTTGGCATCGCTGAGGCGCTGGCCGCGCGCGGCGCGAGCGTGGTTCTGAATTCGTTCACTGATGCGCCGGAGGATCATGCGTTGGCAGCACGGATCGCCGGCGAGACCGGCACGGATGTGCGCTACATTCAGGCGGACATGTCGAATGGCGATGCCTGCCGCGCGCTGGTCACCAAGGCAGCGGCGCTATTTGGCAGCGTCGATATCCTGGTCAACAACGCCGGCATCCAGTTCGTCTCGAAGATCGAGGACTTCCCCACTGCCCGCTGGGACGCGATCATCGCCATCAACCTTTCATCTGCCTTCCACACCACCGCCGCCGCTCTGCCCTTAATGCGCAAGGCCGGCTGGGGTCGGATCGTCAATATCGCTTCGGCGCACGGTCTGACCGCCTCACCGTTCAAATCGGCCTATGTCGCGGCCAAGCACGGCGTTGTTGGGTTTAGCAAGGTCACCGCGCTGGAGACGGCGGAGGAGCCGATCACCTGCAACGCTATCTGCCCCGGCTATGTGCTGACCCCGTTGGTCGAGGCTCAGATCCCCGGCCAGATGAAAACCCACAACATGGACCGCGAAACCGTGATCCGCGAGGTGATGCTGGAACGCCAGCCCAGCCGCGAATTTGCCACCACCGGCCAGATCGGCGGTACTGTCGCCTTCCTCTGCTCCGATGACGCGGCGCAGATCACCGGCACGACGATCTCGGTCGACGGGGGTTGGACGGTGCTGTGACCGCGATCCACCAGTCCAAGACGATCAACCTCGCGCTGCAAGGCGGTGGCAGCCATGGCGCCTTCACCTGGGGCGTACTCGACCGCCTTCTGGAGGAGGACCGGCTGGTCATCGAGGCAATCAGCGGCACCTCGGCTGGTGCCATGAACGGGGCAATGCTGAAGACCGGCTTTCTCGACAATGGGCGCGAAGGCGCCCGTTCGCAACTCGACCAGTTTTGGGGCAGCGTGCGCCGCAGTGCCCGTGGGAATGTTAATCCGCTGACGGACTGGCTGGCACTGTTCTCAAACAACGCCGCGCAGGCGGTCGAGAAGATCACGGTTGAGCGTTCCGCCTTGCTCCGCGATTCGTTCAGCCGGTCATTGTCGCCCTATGATTGGAACCCGTTGAACATCAACCCGATTAAGGACTTGCTCGAAAGCCTCATCAACTTCGATTTGGTCTGCCGCGCCTGTTACCCGCATCTTTTCGTCAGCGCGACCAATGTGCGAACCGGCAAGATCAAGGTGTTCTCGGGTGACGAGCTCTCGATCGACGCCATTCTCGCCTCCGCCTGCCTTCCGGACCTGTTCCAGACGATCGAAATCGATGGCCAGCCCTATTGGGACGGCGGCTTCATGGGCAACCCCGCCCTGTTCCCGTTGTTCTACCGCTCGGATGCCCGCGACATCGTAATCGTCCACGTCAACCCGATCGAGCGTGCCGAGATTCCGCGCACCGCCCGCGACATCCAGAATCGGACCAACGAAATATCTTTCAACTCATCTCTGTTGAGCGAGCTTCGCGCGGTCGCCTTCGTCCGCCGCCTGATCGCCGAAGGAAAGCTGGCATCCGGGGAAATGAAGGACGTGCTGATCCATTCTATCAGCGACGACCCGACCATGCTCGAACTCAGCGCCTCGACGAAGATCAGCCCAAAACCGGAACTGCTTGACCGGTTGAAAGACGCCGGACGCATCGCCGCCGAGAGTTTCTTGCGCCAGCACTGGGACAATATCGGCATCGATGGCAGTATCGACCTTCGTGCAATTCTTGACTGATGCCCGTCGTCGTCGTCATTACGTTGCTCGTTGCGGCTTGAGCAACCGACAAGGGGCAGCATGTTCAACGTCCTGATTCTCTGCACCGGCAACTCGGCCCGTTCGATCCTGGCCGAGGCAATCTTCAATCGCGACGGGGTGGACTGGGTGAAAGCCTACTCGGCGGGCTCGAACCCGACCGGAGTGGTCAACCCCGCCGCATCGCGGCTGTTGGCGACCAAGGGGCTGCCGACGCTGGGCTACCGCTCGAAAAGCTGGCTCGAGTTCGCGGCGCCCGGCGCGCCGGAGATGGATTTGGTGATCACTGTCTGCGCCTCGGCCGCGGGCGAGATTTGTCCGATCTGGCCGGGCGCACCCCTAACCTGCCACTGGGGGGTGGACGACCCCGCCAACGCGCCGCCCGACCTGATCGGCGCCGCCTTCCAGATCGCCTATCACCGCCTCTCGACCCGCATCAACGCCTTCCTGGCGTTGCCCTTCGAGACCCTGACCGGCGAATCCCTGAAAGCCCAGCTGGATCGCATCGGCCGCGAGTGAGGGCGTCTGCTGTCCGCCCCGCCGGAGAATGTGATGCCAAATAGGGTTTTCCAAATCGCAAAGCCGGACTACATTCAGCCTATGATCACACTCGATATCATCTCCGACCCGATCTGCCCGTGGTGCTATATTGGCAAGGCCCGGCTGGATCAGGCCATCGCCGAGACCGGCATCGATCCGTTCGATGTATCGTGGCGGATATTCCAACTCAACCCGACCATGCCGTCCGAGGGCATGGACCGGCGCGAATACCTTGAGGCCAAATTTGGCGGGCCGGAGGGGGCCGAGCGGGTTTACTCGCGGGTGCGCCAGACGGCGGCGGAGTCCGGGCTGGAGCTCGACTTCGACAAGATCAAGCGTACCCCGAACACCTTCGACGCCCACCGGCTGATCCGCTGGGCCAAGGCCACCGGCAACCAGACAGCGGTGGTGGAGCAGCTGTTCCAGCGTTATTTCGAGAACGGCGAGGATATTTCGGACCACGAGACGCTGCTCGATGCCGCCGTTGCCGCCGGTATGGAGCGCCCAGTCGTCGCCAAACTGCTGGCGGGCGACACCGACCGCGATGTTCTGGGCGCAGAGGAGGATGCCGCCCGCAACATGGGGGTCAGCGGCGTGCCGTGTTTTGTCATCGGCGGACGCTATGTCGTGAACGGCGCCCAGGACGTTGCCACCTGGAAAAAGATCATCGCCGAGATCGGCGAGGCGCTGGCCAAGGAGAAAGTCCAGGCTGACCAGCAGCCTTGAACCTGTTGGACCACGAACTGCGCCAGGCCAGCCTCACCCTCTGCAATCCGGACTATCGTTTTCCTCATCACCATCGCCCCGCCCATGCGGCGCCAGCAGATCCAGCTCCGGCCCTAGTGGCACCAGCCCGCGCGGGTTAAGGCTCTCGTGGCTGGCGTAGTAGTGGTATTTTATGTGATCCAGCCGGGTCGTTGCCGCGACACCCGGCCATTGATACAGCTCGCGCAGATACCCCGACAGCGCCGGGTAGTCGACGATCCGTCTGATATTGCATTTGAAATGCCCGACATAGACCGGGTCGAACCGAACCAGCGTGGTGAACAGCCGCCAGTCCGCCTCGGTGACCCGATCGCCCGCCAGGTAGCGCTGGTGCGCAAGCCGCACTTCCAGCCAGTCGAGGGTCCCGAACAATGCGGTCACCGCCTCCTCATACGCCGCCTGCGATCCGGCGAACCCGGCTTTGTAGACCCCGTTATTGACGCTTCGGTAGACTCGCAGATTGACCGCGTCGATCTCGGCCCGCAGCGGCTCCGGATAGAAGTCATCGGCGCAGCCGGTCATGGCGTCGAAGGCGCTGTTGAACATCCGGATGATCTCGGAGGATTCGTTCGAGACAATGGTGGCCTGCACCTTGTCCCACAACACCGGCACCGAAGCCCGACACGTCGCTCGCGGCTCGGCCGCCAGATAGACCTCACGGATGAACCGCTTGCCGAGGGCCAGATCGCCGGTGGCGCCGTTGAAATCGGTGGCGAAGGGCCAGCCGTCGGTCTTCATCAGTGGATGAACGACGCTGACATCGATATGACTCTCCAGCCCTTTCAACATCCGGAAGATCATCGTCCGGTGCGCCCATGGGCAGGCATGCGAGACATAGAGGTGATAGCGCCCGCTCTCGGCTGCAAACCCACCCACCCCACTTGGCCCCGGGCGACCGTCGGCGGTGACCCAATTGCGGAAAACCGCCGGCTGGCGCGCGAAACGCCCATCCGACGCCGCGCCCTTTGGCCGGTCCACATGCCATACCCCATCGACCAAATGGCCCATGCCGATCTCCCTCGCTGTCGCTCTTGCTAACCAACATAGTCCTGGATCGCCCGACCGCATCCCCCATACTGCGGAAAATACCCTTGCCGAGTGCACAACACACCGCGAAGACTACACCGGCTAGAAACAGCTGGAACAGCCAATGCGCAGCGCCAAAACTATCCATGTCGTCAGTTGCCATGCCGAGGGTGAGGTCGGCGACGTTATCGTTGGCGGTGTCGCCCCGCCGCCGGGCGATACCGTGTGGGAGCAATCGCGCTGGATCGCCAGCGACCAGACCCTGCGCAATTTCCTGCTGAACGAGCCGCGCGGCGGCGTCTTCCGTCATGTCAATCTGCTGGTGCCGCCGAAGCACCCGCAGGCTGACGCCGCATGGATCATTATGGAGCCGGAAGATACCCCGCCGATGTCCGGCTCGAACTCGATCTGTGTCGCCACCGTGCTGGTCGAGACCGGTATCGTCGCCGTAACCGAGCCTGAAACCGTGCTGATGCTGGAAGCACCCGGCGGCCTGGTCGAGGCCCGTGTCGCCGTCCGCGATGGCCGTGCCGAGCTGGTGACCATCCGCAACGTCGCCTCCTTCGCCGACCGGCTGGATGCAGCGCTGGAAGTTCCCGGCCTTGGCACCCTGACCGTCGATACAGCATATGGCGGCGACAGCTTTGTCATCGCCGATAGCGTGGCACTCGGCTTCGGGCTGACCCCGGATGAGGCCCGCGAGATCGCCGAGACCGGCATGCGGATCACTGCCGCCGCCAACGAACAACTCGGTTTTACCCACCCTTCGATTGCTGACTGGAACCATATCTCGTTCTGCCAGATTGCCGCCCCAATCGAGATGCGGGACGGCGTCGCCACCGGTCGCAACGCGGTAACCGTCCGACCCGGCAAGATCGACCGCTCGCCCACCGGCACCGGCTGCTCGGCCCGGCTGGCGGTGCTGCATGCGCGCGGGCGGCTGAAGGTCGGCGACCGTTTCACCGGCATCTCGCTGATCGGGTCGGAATTCCACTGCACCATCGCCGCCGAGGCTACCGTGTACGGCCGGGCGGCCATCATCCCAACCCTGGCGGGCCGCGCCTGGATCACCGGCACCCACCAGCATATGCTCGATCCAACCGACCCCTGGCCCGGCGGCTACCGGTTGTCCGACACCTGGCCGCGGATCGACTGATTTACGCGGACGGAAACAACTTCCGCGTGTATTTTCTTTTTATTAATCATGTTCTCTCAAGTTGTTAACCATTCCGGGGGAATCGCCAAGGCCAATCGGCTCGGCACACCCCGGCTCCGCCAAAAGGCGATGGAGGGCAGAATGTTTTATGCCAGTGGCGATCAGATCCACAAAATGAAGAAGGGTATCCTGAAGCATGGCGTCTTGCGAATTGGCACCCTTGAAGTTGGGGTCTCAGACGATAACCGCCTCGCCGACCCAGACACGCTCAAGCATCAATGCCTCGAATCTGCTTCCCTGTGGGTGCTGAAACGCCGGGCCAACCTGCCTTATATGCGGCCACGGAGCCTGCCAGCGGTGGCACGAGGAGGTTAGGCCGGGTGCAAACCCAGCCGTTCGTCGCGGCGGCGCAGCCAGGCGATGAACGGCAGCGCCGCCAGCACCATCCATCCCTTGCCCAACACCTGACCGGCAAGGAAATCGAGGCTGTCGAACGCCAGATACAAGAACACCACGCTGTCGACCACCAGCCCAACCATGCTGCTGGCCAGCACCGCCAACACCAGCCGGCGCTTCTGCAACGGGGTATAGACGCTCAAGTCGGCAAATTCCGACAACAGGAAGGCTGCGGCCGAGGCAACCACCAACGCTGGTGGCGCCACCAGCGCCGAAAGCCCGGCGCCGACAACAATCGCCCCGGTCACCCAGCGTAGCCCCAACCGCCGCTGCACCAGATCGCGCAGCACCAGCGCCAGCCCGATCATCAACACCCCGCTGGGTGCCATGATCCCTGGAGCCACCGGGATCAGACACGGACCTTCCGGCACGCAAAACGTTCCGACATTGCCGATCATCCAATTGGCGAGCGGAATGCACAGGCCAAAGCCCAGCAGATAAAGGTAACCCTCGGTGCGGCTTTTCAATCTCGTCTCGCTGCGTTGCAGTGCCGGGCAATTGCCCAACCAGTTGATTCCCGACGCCGCTTTACGCCAGCCTGACGGGGATTTCCA
>DATLAW010000132.1:0-9788 GCA_035527255.1 Thermohalobaculum sp.
GCGATGACTGCCGGAATCCGGGCTTCGGTATTGGAACACGTAGGACTTCACGCCAGACGGCAGGATCAGCAGCCCGAAGCCCGGTATTTGCTCATCCCAAACGAAATAGCGACGGCCAGGATCGGGCGCGGCGGCATCAACGGTTTTCTTGGTAATTTTCGGCATCTGTTTGGTCCTTTTTCATGGGGCTAAAAGCCCGTGTAAGCACCGTGTAAGCAAGCTGTGTAAGCACCATGTAAGCAGATACGGGTAAGAAAGGGTATGAATGGCGCTTGACCATTGCCGCGAAAGTAAGCGTTTAACAGCCGAATATCAATGCGTTAGTTAAAAATAGTTTGAGCGTGTAAGCAGGGGTTTGGGATACGGCCCTGCCCCTATCGGGCCGAAGTCGACCCACGCGACATGACCGGCGACGCTCGGCATCTGTTCGTGCTCGAGGACCTTGGGCAGGGCAACATGCGCTTCCGGCTGGCCGGGACCGCGCTGCTGGACGCCTTCGGCTACGAGCTGCGCGGCATGAGCGCGCGCTCGATCATGCAAGGCCCGGCAAGAGAGAGTTTCGTCGCCTTGATCGCCGAGACGCTGGCGGAGTCGGGCGTTGGCTATGCCCGGCTGCTGGCGCCCGATGAGACGTCGGTGTGGGAAGTGGTGCTGCTGCCGCTGCGCGACAATTTTGGCAAGATCGAGCGGCTGATTATCTGCCTGCACCCGGTGAGCGGCCGCACGGTCGAGGCCGGCGATACGAGCGAAATGCCACTGCGCTTCACCATTGACGAGATGTCGATTCGGCCGGTTGAGGTAACCCCCGATCCAGTCCACGGCGATGCGATGCCACTGGCTGGATTCGGCGAGGGGCAGGCGAGTTTCGAGCACGCACCCAAAGGCAGCTTCACCGCGATCGACGGTGGGCTCGACAAAACCGAACCGTCCGGTCGTAACGAGCGACCTGAGTTGCGGCTCGTGCGAGACGAAGATTGAGGGGCGGGGACTCCGGCCCCCAACACGGTTGCGTTTGCCGGAGGCTCGCAGCGTTGTTTAGAGCGAGTCGAGGTCCCGGGTCACGCCCGGGACAACACTTTTACTCCTTAGCCGCCGTCGCCAGGAATCCGGCTAAATCCCCATAACCGGTTTTGCGTATCTCGAAGGCCAGGCCCAACCGGTTGGCCGCAGCGCGGGCTTTTGCTTCCAGGATCGGGTCGTCGGTCTGGGCCAGGTAGATGATCTTTTCGTAATTGCCGAAGACCATCTGGGGCATGTCCAGATGGCGATTCAGCCCCAAACCCGCCCAGATAAGGGTGTCGAACTGGCGGGCCAGGAAGTCGGTCAGGTAGAAGGAGGTGATCTCACCCGCCTCGCTGCGTTCGGCGAAGGCCTCGTTGCCATCGAAGAAGCTGTAGCAATGAGGGCCTTCAATGCGCTCGACGCCCTCCTCGGCGCAGACCTTGTCGAGCAGGCCGCCAGTGCCGCAGTCGGCGTAGACAACGTAAACTTTGGTGTAGCCACGGGCACGGGCGTCTCGGACCTTGGCGCGAACCGCATCGGGGATCTTCTGTGGCTCGTTGTGGAGCTTGGCCGGGAGGCACGCGAGGTCGAGATGGGACCAGCCATTCAACCGGGTCAGCGCCAGGATCTCGCGGGCCAGCGCACCACAGGCAAGTAGGAGCACCCGGCCGGAGACATCGGCCACGCTCGTGGCGGCGAGTCCGGTCTCGGTCAGGGTATCGTCATTGATCGTTTTCGGATCGAGGTGCATTCGGTTCTGGGGAAAAAGACCCCCTCCCTGGCCCTCCTCCCAGAGGGGAGAGGGAATCCGATTGGAGACGATAGCTTATCAGCCGCCAGCGGCGAGGATGTTGTTCTTCCTAAACATGAACTCCTTGGCAGTCTCGACCGCCACGGCGGCATCGCGGCAATAGGCATCGGCGCCGATGGCCTTGCCGAATTCCTCGTTCAGCGGAGCCCCGCCGACCATCACCACATAGTCGTCGCGAATGCCCTTTTCCTTCAGCGCGTCGATCACGACCTTCATATAAGGCATGGTCGTCGTCAGCAGCGCCGACATGCCGAGGATGTCCGGCTTCTCCGATTCCAACGCGTCGAGGTACTTCTCGACCGAGTTATTGATGCCGAGATTGATCACCTCGAAACCGGCACCCTCCATCATCATCGACACTAGGTTCTTGCCGATGTCGTGGATGTCGCCCTTGACCGTGCCGATGACCATCTTGCCGAGGCGCGGTGCGCCGGTCGCGATCAGCAACGGCCGCAGGATGAACATTCCCGCTTTCATGGCGTTGGCGGACAACAACACTTCGGGCACGAACAGGATGCCGTCGCGAAAATCGATGCCGACGATGCGCATGCCTTCGACAAGCGCCTTGGTCAGCACGTCGTACGGCGCCCAATCACGCCCGAGCAGGATGTTGACGGATTCCTCGATCTCTTCGCGCAGACCGTCGTAAAGGTCGTCATGCATCTGCAGGACAAGCTCGTCGTCGTCGAGCTCGCTGAGGATTATTTCGTCGTCCTGGTTGGCCATTTCATGCACTCCCGCGTCAGGCGCCGGTGGCGCCAACGGTATTGTTGCCCTGTGCAATGATCAGTCAGTTTTCGGCGTGCTGATACATTAAAATCGTCATCCCTAGAGCGTTAACCGACCAGTGTGCTAAAAGGTTGTGGAAATATGGGAAAAATCAACCCCGCTGCCGGCTGCGGCGGGTCTGACGGGGCCCGGCTCCCGCCGCCTCGCCGGTGCCGTCATTTGCCGAGGTGAAGTCTCCGATCCGGCTGCGAATCTCCTCGAGACCGGGTCGGGGACCTCTGGGGCGATCCTCCAGCGCTGCCCGCATCGCCCGAATATGTTCCGGCATCGAGCCGCAACATCCGCCGATCAGCCGGGCGCCGGAGTCGCGCGCCAGACAGGCGTAGTCCGCCATCAGCTCCGGCGTACCGTCGTAGTGGATATGGCCGTCCGCATATTTGGGGATGCCAGCATTGGCCTTGGCAATAACGACCATTCCGGGCGCAGCGCCCGAGATACCAAGGACCGTGCGCAACAAGTCAGAAGCGCCGGTGCCGCAATTGGCGCCTATGGCCAGTGGCGGGGTCGCCAGTGAGGAGGCGAGTGCAGCGTAGGCTTCGCTGGTCACCCCCATCATCGTGCGCCCGGCGGTGTCGAAGCTGAGCGTCGAACAGAGCGGCGCGCCCAGGTTGGCAGCGGCCTCGGCGACGGCGCGGAATTCCTCGACCGACGATATCGTCTCGGCCCAGATAACATCGGCGCCGCCCTCCATCAGCGCCGCGATCTGCTCCTCGAATGCGGCGACCGCGTCGGCGTGGGCAAGCGGGCCGATTGGTTCCATAATCTCACCGGTGGGGCCGACGGAGCCGGCCACGACTACGGTGCGCCCGGCAGCGTCAGCGCACTTGCGGGCCAGTCGGGCCGCGGCGACGTTCAACTCGCGCACCCTGCCCTGGGCATCATGCAACTTCAGGCGATAACGCGTGCCACCGAATGAGTTGGTGAGGATCACATCTGACCCGGCCTCGATGAAGCCCTCGTGCAGCGCAATGATTTTTTCCGGCTGGTCGATATTCCACAACTCCGGAGCGTCGCCCGACATCAGCCCAGCGGCGAATAGATTGGTCCCGGTGGCACCGTCGAGCAACAGCCATTCGCGTTCCTGCAGAAGCTGGGAGAGGGCATTGGTCATGGTTGTTTGATCCAGTTTGAAACGGGTCGGGGGTCGCGAACGGCGTGCTCTGCACAATGTATACTCGGAGTTAATCGAAAACCACAGGCGTCCGAATTTACACCGGGTTCGCCGCTTGGGCGAGATCGTTCAGGCGGCGCACCATCGCCTTTAACCCGTTCGAACGTTGCGAGGACAGATGCTGTTCCAGCCCGAGGCGACCGAGTGCAGCCTGAGCGTCGATTGATGTGATTTTCGAAATGGGCTGCCCGGAATAGAGCGCACGCAGGACCGCGATGAGGCCGCGCACGATCATCGCGTCGCTGTCGCCATCAAAATGCAGGCAATCCTGTCCGGCGGCATTGCGACGCATGTCTGGGACCAACCAGACCTGACTGGCGCAGCCTTCGACCTTCGTGGCGTTGGTTTTGCGCGCTTCAGGCAATGGCGGCATTGCACGGCCGAGTTCGATCACATAGCGGTAGCGGTCTTCCCAGTCATCGAACAGCTCGAAGTTTTCGACGATCTCCTCGAATTCTGGCGAGATTTCCGTTGGAGCAGCCATTCCATTCTCCCATGCGCGCCGCTCGGCGGAGCAGAGTTCCAGGCGAAACACGCACCGAACCCACTCCGGGTGTCCGATCAGCGCAGTATTGGCGCAAAACACACTTTGTGCTTTTATTTGTCGCCCGGATATGGCCATTTCCCCGCAGAAACGCAACCGGTGACACATAGCCGGAGAAATCAAACGGGAGGGCGACCAATGCGCACCGGAATCGCGCTAGCCAGAGCTGCTGCAATCGCTGCGGCCCTTGGCCTCGGCGGATGTTCTCTATTCAGCTCGGACGACGACAGTGAGGCCGTTGCAGCAGAAGAAGCGGCCTCGTCGGCGCGCTTTGCGCCAGTCGAGGCGGTTCTACACATTGAGATCGGGCGCACCCGTAACGGTTATGCCATCACGGCGCGCGGCATCGCCCCGGGGGTGGGCTTTGGTGCTCCAGAACTACGGGCGCGGCGCGACGGCAAGATGGGACCGGATGGGTTCGTCGACTTCGACTTCATCGCGCAAGCACCTGATCCGAGTCTAAATCTAGGTGAGGGTTCCGCATCTGCACGGGCTATCCGCGCCGACTTGCTGGTACCGACGCGTGAATTTGCCGGCGTTATCGGTATTCGCATTCACGGGGTCAGCGGCGGACTGCAGATGACTTTCTGAGAGCCTGAGGCCTAGCATGTGATTGGATGCTAGGGTCAGCTCAGCCAACCTCAATCAATTCGACACCGCCCGGGCGGGCGACCAGTGCCAACTGACCCGCCATAACGCGCAACGCGTCATCGCCAAAGACCTCGCGGCGCCAACCCTTCAGCGCTGAAACGTTGGGGTCATCCTCACCTGCCAGAGCCTCAAGATCAGAACTCGATGCGATCAGCTTGGAGGCGACGCCCAGCTTCTCGGCCCGCGCTTTCAATAACACACGGAGCATGTCGGCAATCGCCGCAGAACCCTGACGCCGATTCGGTGGGGGCGGCAGGGTTGGCCGCTCGGCCGGTGGGCAAGCCTCGCCCAAAGCCACCGCGTCGATTATCTCGTTGGCAATTTCGGGCCGTCGTGCCTCGCGTTGTATCAACCGCAATTTGCCGAGTTCCTCCGGCGACTTGGGCCGGGCGGTAGCAACTTCCAGCAGGGCGTCATCCTTGAGGATGCGTGAGCGTGGTACGTCACGCGTTTGAGCGCTGACTTCGCGCCAATGGGCAAGGGCGCGCACAACAGCCAAGTGTTTCGGGCTATGGCTCCGCGCCTTGATCCGGCGCCAAGCCTCGGCTGGCTGGGTAAAATAGGTCGTGGGGGCGGTCAGGATCGCCATTTCTTCAGCAACCCAATGGCCCCGCCCAGTCTCGCGTAATCGTTCGGACAGGGTCTGGTAGATATCCCGTAGATAGGTCACGTCACCGAGTGCGTAGACCAGCTGCTTCTCGCTGAGAGGTCGATGTGCCCAATCGGTGAAGCGAGAGCTCTTATCGAGCTCGGCTTTGGCAATGCTGCGTACAAGGGTCTCATAGCCAACCTGATCGCCATAGCCGCAGACCATCGCCGCAACCTGGGTGTCGAACATTGGCGCCGGGATCAACCCGCTGAGATTGTGGAAAATCTCCACGTCCTGACGCGCCGCATGGAATACTTTGACAACGCTCGTGTTCGACATCAACTCAAACAACGGCGTTAAATCAATACCCTCAGCGAGGGGATCGATGATGACCGAGTCTTCGCGGGCGTTGCCCGAGCGCGCTATCTGGACCAGGCAGAGCTGAGGCCAATAGGTCCGTTCGCGCATAAACTCGGTGTCGACGGTGACGAAGGGGGCCTTGGCGTAATCGGCGGTCAACTTGGCCAGGGCATCGGTGGTTGTGATTACATGCATGGCGCGAGTCTTTAACCGCTGATCAACTGGCTGTCGCGGGTTTGTTGCGATTGTGAGTCAGAATTCGTATGGAAATATGGGGCTTCGCCTCGATTTGCGGCATCATCTCGTTGCGGATCAGGATCGATGGTAGCGAAATCGGGAATATTTAACGAGGCCGGAGAATCAATAAGACCGATTTTGTCATTGACCGATTGAGTGACGACAGCGAATTTCGGCGCTGATCCCATTGGCAGGTCAGTTGCCGAATGCTACTATTATTGACGGACGATATCTTGCGACGGATGTCCTGCGTCCCCACGTTAGAACGGGTGAACTTGGTCAAATGAGGGAAAAACCATGTTGAAGAATGCGATCGTCATCACCGTTTGCGGCAGCTTGCTAGTCGGCTGTCAAACAGTGCAGGATAATCCGAACACGGCCGGCGGAGCGGTTCTGGGTGCGCTTGGCGGCGCTTTGGCTGGCACGTTAGTTACGAAACACGACCGCCGTGGCGCGCTGATTGGCGCCGGCGTCGGATTGCTGGCGGGTGCCGCTGTCGGACAGTATCTTGACCGCCAGCAGCAGGAGCTGGAGGCCGGGCTTGCGGGCACCGGCGCCGAGGTCACCCGTGACGGCGACGCGTTACTGGTCAACTTCCCGTCGAGCCTGACTTTTGCGGTCGATTCGGCGACGATCCGGCCAGAGTTCTACAGCGCCATGGATAATGTGAGCGCCACTCTGAACCGGTATCCACAGAGCTATCTTGATATCGTTGGTCACACCGACAGCACGGGATCGGATGCGTATAATCAGGCGCTGTCTGAGCGGCGGGCCGGTTCGGTCTCGAACCATTTCCGTAGCCGCGGAGTTGTCCCGGAACGGATGGCAGCCTATGGCGTTGGCGAAACTCAACCGGTCGCCAGCAACAATACCGCTGAAGGCCGTCAGCAGAACCGCCGCGTTGAGCTGAAGATCACCCCGGCGACGCAGGGCTGATCGCCGACAGATTTTAGGGCGCGGCGGGAAACTGCCGCGCCTATTTCTTTGGGGTTTTCCGTTCAATCCGGCACGCCTGTCTGGCGGGCCGAAGGGGTGTCCGCCTCTTGACACATGCGCGCTAAACCAGTCTATCCCGGCACCGGATGAAGGGGTGCGCGGCTACCGGCGCGCGCCCTATCCTTGGGGGGTTAAGCCATGCACGCCTATCGCAGCCATACCTGTGCCGGACTGAACACCAGCCATGTGGGCCAAAACGTCCGCTTGTCGGGCTGGGTGCATCGGGTGCGCGATCACGGCGGCATTCTTTTCATCGATCTGCGCGACCATTACGGCATCACTCAGGTTTTGGCCGACCCCGACAGCCCGGCCTTTGCCAACGTCGAAAAGGTCCGCTCGGAGTGGGTGATCCGCATCGACGGTGAGGTCAAGGCGCGCGATGCGGCGCTGGTTAATCCGAAGCTGGCGACCGGCGAGGTCGAGGTGTTTATCCGGGAAATTGAAGTACTTGGCGCGGCCGAGGAACTGCCGCTGCCGGTGTTCGGCGACCAGGAGTACCCGGAGGAGACGCGGCTGAAATACCGTTTCCTCGACCTGCGGCGCGAGGCGTTGCACGCCAACATCATGCTGCGCTCGGGGGTGATCTCGTCGATCCGGCGGCGTATGGTTGAGGGTGGCTTTACCGAATTCCAGACCCCGATCCTGACCGCCTCGTCGCCGGAAGGCGCGCGCGACTTTCTGGTGCCGTCGCGGCTGCATCCGGGTAAGTTCTACGCCCTGCCCCAGGCGCCGCAACAGTTCAAGCAGTTGATCATGGTGGCGGGGTTCGACCGCTATTTCCAGATTGCGCCATGTTTCCGTGACGAAGATCCCCGTGCCGACCGATCGCCGGGCGAGTTCTATCAGCTGGATATGGAGATGAGTTTTGTCGAGCAGGAGGACGTGTTCCAGGCCATCGAGCCGGTCATGCGCGGGGTCTTCGAGGAGTTCAGTGGCGGGCGTCCGGTAACGCCGGAGTTCCCGCGGATTGCCTATGCCGACGCGATTTTGAAATACGGAACCGACAAACCGGATTTGCGGAATCCGATTGAGATGCAGGTGGTTAGCGAGCATTTCAAAGGGTCCGGCTTCCAGATTTTCGCCGGAATGCTGGAGAAACCCGGCACCGAGATCAGGGCGATCCCTGCCCCGGGTGGCGGTTCGCGGAAGTTCTGTGACCGGATGAATGCGTTCGCGCAGAAAGAGGGCCTGCCGGGGATGGGCTATATCTTTTGGCGTGAGGTCGAAGTAGAGGAAGAAATCGAGAAAAAGGCCCCGAAACGTCAAACGCCCGCAGACAACGGAAACCTAACAACAAACTTTATGATTACACCCGATCTCTCTGAGATCGTGAAAGTTAAAGTGAAAGTCAAGCGGATGGAAGCGGCTGGGCCGTTGGCCAAGAATATCGGGCCGGAACGGACCGAGGCGATCCGCCAGCAGCTTGGGCTTGGGGTTGGTGATGCGGCGTTCTTCCTGGGTGGCAAGCCGTCGGCATTTGTCGATGTGGCTGGCAAAGCACGTAATGTGATCAGTGAGGAACTTGGCCTAACCTCAAAGGATCGCTATGATTTCTGCTGGATTGTTGACTTCCCGATGTTCGAGTGGGACGAGGAAAACAAGAAAGTCGATTTCTCGCATAACCCGTTTTCGATGCCGCAAGGTGGCTTGGAAGCGTTGGAGACGATGGACCCGCTGGAAATCCTTGGCTGGCAATATGACATTGTTTGCAATGGGATAGAGCTTTCCTCGGGGGCGATCCGGAACCACAAGCCGGAGATCATGTTCAAGGCGTTCGAGATTGCCGGTTACGACAAGACCACGGTCGAGGAAAAGTTCGGCGGGATGTTGAATGCATTCCGTTATGGCGCCCCGCCGCATGGCGGTATCGCGCCGGGAATTGATCGTATTGTCATGCTGTTAGCGGATGCCGAGAACATCCGTGAGGTGATCATGTTCCCGATGAACCAGCGGGCCGAGGACCTGATGATGCAGGCGCCGAGCGAGGCGACGACGCAGCAATTGCGCGATCTGCACATCCGGCTGATGCCGCAGGGTTAGGCCAGCCCGAAACCGGGCTTCGGGCTGAGATTCCTTCGGGAGTGTTTTAGGGGTGTTTCGGGAGTGTTTTGGTAGTCCACCCGACTCGACCTGCTCCCGGCCTGCAGAAAACTCAAAAACACGGCCAGCGACTTGCCGCTTCGCACCATGCGACCGACGTCGCCGCAGGGCTGGGCGAGTCTTTGGGCGGCGATGTATTGAATCTACAGGTGAAAGGGAGGCGTTTACCATCACAATCGAGAACAGTTGTTCTTTGAAACTCTCAATGCATCAATTGAACCGCTTTAATTCGAAAAACATGACTAATGTAAGTGAAGTCAACTTTAAGTTGATTGCAAAGGCAGGCGTGTGTATATTTGAGCGACGTTTTAAGGAGTTGTCCATTTGCGGAGTGCGTGAGATGAGTACAAGCGTTGAGATCGAAAGAGAAGTTGCGGCGCCCGGCCCAACCCCACTGACAGCGAGCGGCGACCGGGACAACCAGATGGCGACGATTCACCAAATGCTGTCGGACGTCGAAAAAGAGATCGCAGCCGATCCCGTGGTTGAGGAGCCTGCGGAGCCGGCCGCGCCGGAGCCGACCATGATCGAGCGCGCT
>DATLAW010000133.1:0-27328 GCA_035527255.1 Thermohalobaculum sp.
GCGCCGGTCGTTGACCTGATCCGCCTCACCCCTGCGCCGCCTTCCACGCCGCATAGCGCGCCTTGGTCGCCTCGTTCATTGGGTACAGCCCCGGCAATTCCGCGCCGCGCTGGACCTCGTCCATGATCCAGCCCTCCATCCGCTCCTGCTCCGGCCCCTCGGCTAGAACCTGATCCAGATAGGCCGCCGGGATCAGCACCGCGCCGTCGCTGTCTGCCACCACGATGTCGTCCGGGAACACCGCGACGCCGCCACAACCCACTGGCTCCTGCCAACCGGCAAAGATCATCGAGGTGACCGCCGCTGGTGCCGCTACACCCCGGCAGAACAGCGGCAAGCCGGTGCCCAGGACGCCGTCGATATCGCGCAAGACCCCATCAGTCACCAACCCGGCAACGCCGCGCATTTTCATCCGGGCGCACAGGATGTCGCCGAAGATGCCCGCATCGGTCACCCCCATGGCATCGACCACGGTGACGCATCCCTGCGGCATCGCTTCGATGGCGGCGCGGGTCGAGACCGGCGAGCCCCAGGCTGCCGGGGTCGCCAGATCCTCGCGTGCGGGCACAAACCGCAGGGTGAACGCAGGCCCAACCACGCGGCCTTGCCCCGGCACCAACGGCAAGGTGCCGCGCATCCAGACATTGCGCAGACCCTTCTTCAGTAGGATTGTGGCGATGGTCGCGGTGGTCACCCGCATCAGAATTTCGTGCGCTTCAGGGTGGATAGGCACAGGCTGTCTCCTCGATCGAATTTGGAGCGTGACGAATGGCGGCGAACCGCTCGCCTGTCAATAAAACACCTGTAAAATCACCCTCATGCTCGCAACCCGGTTTGATTGGCCTTGCGTATCGGTTATGTTGCACTGCAAGATAGTTTCCGAATGGTAAGGTCCGAATGGTTAAGGGTAGGGGCGCGGTGAATGGCTAAACACAAGATTGCAGTGATCCCCGGCGACGGCATCGGCAACGAGGTCATGCCCGAGGGGCTGCGGGCAATCGAGGCTGCCGGCGCACTGACCGGGATCGATTTCGACTTCCAGCATTTCGACTGGTCATGCGAGCGCTACAAGGCCACCGGCGCGATGATGCCGGAGGACGGCATCGCGCAACTTCGCGACCATGACGCCATTTTCCTCGGCGCCGTCGGCTTTCCCGGCGTGCCCGACCATATCTCGCTGTGGGGCCTCTTGGTCCCGATCCGGCGTGAGTTTGACCAGTATGTGAATCTTCGCCCGGTTCGCCTGTTGCCCGGCATCACCCCTCCAGTGCGCGACAAGCAGCCAGGCGATATCGACTTTTGGGTGGTGCGCGAGAACACCGAGGGCGAGTACAGCCAGGTTGGTGGCATTATGTTCGCCGGTACCGAGCGCGAGTTTGTCACCCAGCAGTCGGTCTTTACCCGCAAGGGCTGCGACCGGATCGTGCGCTACGCTTTCGAGCTGGCCAAGGCCAAGGGTAAGTCCCGAGTCGACGGCGCCACCAAATCGAACGGCATCTTTATCTCGATGCCCTATTGGGACCAGCGCTTCAACACCGTCGCCGCCGAGTATCCGGAGATCGAAAACCAGCTCCACCACATCGATATCTTGTGCGCCCGCCTGGTGATGCAACCGGAGCGTTTCGAGGTGATCGTCGCCACCAACCTGTTCGGCGATATCCTCAGCGACCTCGGCCCCGGTGTCACCGGCACCATCGCCGTCGCCCCCGCCGCCAACATCAACCCCGAACGTTTGCACCCCTCGATGTTCGAGCCGGTGCATGGCTCGGCGCCAGATATCGCCGGGATGGCGATCGCCAATCCAATCGGCCAGATCTGGTCAGCCTCAATGATGCTCGATCATCTGGGCGAGCCGGAAGCCGCCGCCGCGATTATCCGCGGTATCGAGACGGTGCTTGGCTCCAACAATGCCCCGAAAACGCCGGACCTTGGCGGCTCGGCCCGTACGTTGGATCTGGGCCAGGCCATCGCCGATGCCATCGCGGCGGGCGCCTGACGCCATGCCCACCTTCAACGACCTTCTCGCCACGGTGCTGGAGCGCGGCACTCGTCTGATCGACTGGCGTGGGTCCGAGCGCGCGACACCTGAGGCACTGGCCCGCCACTGCGCCGATCTTCTGTCGTCGAAGGGCGAGGCCACCGGAGTGGCATTGGCGGCGCGCATTCTCGAAGGCTACGACGGGCTCGACCCAGCGGGCCGCCGCGCCTTCTTCCAGTCGCTCGCCGCCGAGTATGACCCTGATCCGGAGGCGGTAACCGCCGCCGCCGAGCGCTATGCCGCCGAACGCTCCTCGGCTGCGCTGGCCAGCCTCGCCGCTGTGACGGAGACCCGGCGGCACGAGTTGTTCCGTCGGCTGAACCTGGCGCCAGACGGCACTGGGCGCCTGGTGTCGATGCGGGCCGACCTGCTGACAATGCTGCGCGACGATCCGGAGTTTGCCCGCATCGACGCCGATTTCCGCCACCTGCTCGGATCGTGGTTCAATCGGGGTTTTCTGGTCATGCGCCCGATTGACTGGAACACCCCAGCCGCAATTCTAGAGAAAATCATCGCCTACGAGGCGGTCCACGAAATCGACAGCTGGGACGAACTTCGCCGCCGAGTCGGCCCCGAGGACCGGCGCTGCTTTGCCTTCTTCCATCCCTCGATGCCGAACGAGCCGCTGGTCTTCGTCGAGGTCGCCTTGACCCGCGCAGTCCCCGGATCGATACAAGCGCTGCTGGCATCGGAGCGCCAACAGATCGCCCCGCGCGATGCCACCACCGCAGTCTTCTACTCGATCTCCAACTGCCAGACCGGCCTCAAGGGCGTCTCGTTCGGTGCCTTCCTGATCAAGCAGGTGGCCGAGGATCTGGCTCACGCCCTGCCGAAGCTCGAGAACTTTGTCACCCTCTCGCCGGTACCCGGCCTGTCGCGGTGGCTGGCTGACGAGGCAAAACGCGACCCGGACCTGCCCGCGGCCAGGGTCCTGGCGTTGATCAATGCCAACCACTGGCGCGACGACCCGAAACGGGCGACCGAGCTCGAGGCGCTGCTGTTGCCGCTGGTGGCGCGCTACTTCGTCGACGCCAGACGTGGCGATGGCCAGCCACCCGACCAGGTCGCCCGATTCCACCTCGGCAACGGCGCGCAGTTGCTTGACATCCACTGGATGGGCGATACCTCGGAGAAGGGGCTGGCGCAGTCCTTCGGGACCATGGTCAACTATCTCTACGACCTCGACAAGATCGAGGAGAACCACGAAGCCTATGCCGCCGAGGGCAAGGTCACCGCCTCGCGCAAGGTCCGCAACCTCGCCGCCGCAGCCCGAAAATAAGGATTCTGATGAACCTCCAGCCAGCACCTGAGGACCCGCAGGCCGGCCATGCCCCGATCGCGGCCCAGATCACCCGCGCCCGCGCTGCCATGGCAACCCTGAAGGGCGCCAGCCAGGCCCGTATTGACGAGGCCGTCACGGCGCTGGCCTGGGCGATATACAAACCGGAACACGCGAGCGAGCTGGCCAAGCTTGCGGTTGCCGATACCGGCCTCGGCAATATCCCCGACAAGATCACCAAAAACACCCGGAAAACCTTCGGCGCGCTGCGCGACCTTCTGCGGGCCAAAACTGTCGGCATCATCGAGGAGGACCCGGCCAAGGGTCTGGTGAAATACGCCAAGCCGGTCGGCGTCGTCGCCGCCATTTGTCCCTCGACCAACCCGGCCGCGACCCCCGCCAACAAGGCGATGATGTCGCTGAAGGGCGGCAACGCGGTGATCGTCGCGCCATCGCCCGCCGGTTATTCCACCACCGCGCGCTATGTCGATCTGGCCCGGGCCGAATTGACAAAGGCCGGGTTCGATCCCGACCTGATCCAGATCCTGGTTGCCCCGGTCGACAAGGCCGCGACCCAGGCGCTGATGACCATGGCTGATCTGGTGGTGGTCACCGGATCGCAAAACAACGTCCGGCGGGCTTATTCATCCGGCACGCCCGCTATTGGCGTCGGCGCCGGCAACGTCCCGGTGATTGTCGACGAGACCGCCGATCTGGATGTTGCCGCCGACAAGATCATGCGCTCGAAGATTTTCGACAACGCGACCTCATGCTCATCCGAGAATTCAGTGATCCTGCTGGATGCGGTCTACGACGACACCATCGCCGCGTTGCAGCGGGCAGGGGGTTTCCTCGCGACCGGCGGCGCTCGCCAGCGGGTGCTCGACACGCTGTGGCAAAACGGCAATCTCAACCGCCACATCATCGCCAAGGACATGCCGGTGCTGGCCGAAGCCTTCGAACTCGGCGAGGGTGCCGCC
The DNA here is from genome assembly GCA_035527255.1 of Thermohalobaculum sp. Lineage (GTDB taxonomy): Bacteria > Pseudomonadota > Alphaproteobacteria > Rhodobacterales > Rhodobacteraceae > Thermohalobaculum. Next base: position 4,298 of record DATLAW010000133.1, read on the forward strand.
GCCGCGAAATTTCTCATGGTCGAGGAGACCGGCATCGGCGAGGACTTCCCGCTGTCGGGCGAAAAGCTATCGCTGGTCCTCACCGTCTACCGCGCCCGCGACTTTGCCCACGCCAAGCAACTGGTCCACGACATCCTGGCGCATGAGGGCATGGGTCATTCCTGCGGCATCCACACGAGCCTGCCCGAACGCGCCAGCGCCCTGGCCGAAGACCTCGACGTGGTCCGGGTGCTGGTCAACCAGGCCCACACCTTCGGCAACGGCGGCAGCTTTGACAACGGGCTACCCTTCACCCTGTCGATGGGCTGCGGCACCTGGGCCGGCAACTCGATCACCGAGAACCTGAACTACAAGAACTTCATCAATATCACCCACCTGGTGACAACGATCCCCGAGGACAGGCCGTCGGAGGAGGCGCTGTTCGGCGGGTATTGGGCGAAGTTTGGGAAATGACTGGGGTCAGACCGTCGTCCAACGACGACACACAAACCGGAGCATGGCCATGACTGACCACCCAGTTCCCGGCCAACCTTTCCCGCGTCTCGATTTGCCACGCGTCGGTGGCGGGCGGTTGATTATCGGTGATTTGAAGCCGGGCTTCATGACCGTTCTCAACGTCTATCGCGGGCTGCACTGCCCGCGCTGCGCCGACCAACTGGCCGATATCGTCGCCAACAAGGCGCAGTTCGACGCCCTTGGGGTTGATGTCATCTCGATCTCGACCGACCCTCAGGACCGGGCCGAGAAAGCCGTTGCCGAATGGGGCCTGGGCGACATGGCGGTCGGCTATGATCTGTCGATCGGTGTCGCGCGATCGCTGGGGCTCAGCATCTCGCATACGATCCGCGAGGCCGAACCGGCCCTTTTCGCTGAAGCGGCAATCTTCTTCATCCAGCGTGACGGCCGGCTTTGGGGCTCATCAATTAACACTTTCCCGTTCCTGCGCCCAACCGCCGAACAGCTTCTCGATGCCGTGGGAATGGCTAAAGAACGTAACTACCCGCCGCGCGGAGACGTGGCTGCATAAACCCGGAGCGCGGCGGGGGTAATGGCGGGACTGAATCCCGCCGCCTGCGCAGCAACCTCAAGCCCCTACCGGCGCTGCCTTCCCCCGCACCTGCGTCCGGTGCATCAGCCGCCGCGCTGCCGGATCAAACGGATCCCTCCGGTGCAGCGTCGCCCGGTTGTCCCAGATCAGCACGTCGCCGACCCGCCAGCGGTGCATGTAGCAATATTCCGGCCGTGTCGCATGGGCCCACACCTCGTCCAACAGCGCCTCTGATTCCGCCCGCTCCAACCCCTCGACCCAGGCGTTGCGCCGCCGCCCCAGATACAGCGCCTCGTGCCCGGTGCGCGGGTGGCGGCAGATCGCCGGGTGGTAGGCGCCCGGGGCCTTCAGCGGGTCATCCGTCGCCTCGACCCCCTGGCGTAGATAGCCGCCCGAATTGTAGGTGCCGTCATGCTTGATCCGGCGCCCCTCGATGCGGGCGCGCAAGGCCGGGTCCATCCCGACCAGTGCCGCGACCATCCTGGCAACCCAGGTGTCACCACCCTCCGCCGGTACCTCCAGCGCATACAGCAGCGAGGCGTCGGGCGGGTTCTCCAGATAGCTCATATCGGTGTGCCACACTGCCTCGCCGGCCCCCAGCGAGCCGATCGGCACGCCGTTCGCGTCCTTGATGTTCGACACCACGTACAGCTCCGGCAGCCCGGCCACCACGGTCTTGCCAGCCTCGTTCACCGGCGCCTCGTCAAGATCCCCCAGCCGCCGCGAGAACGCCACCAGGTCTTCAGGCGACAACGTCTGCCCCCGGATCAGCAACGCCGAGGTGCTGTCGAAGCAATTCTCGATGTCCGCCATCTGCGATTGATTGAGGCGCTTCAGATCGACGTCAACGATCTCGATTCCTAGCGCCGCACCCAGCGGGCGAGTATTCAGGCCGCGGCTCATCGCGCCATCTCGGCGATCAGCTCTGCCAGCTTCATCCGCTGCACCTTTCCCGACGGCCCCTTCGGCAGGTCGTCGAGGATATGCACCCGGTCCGGCGCCTTGAACGCCCCGACCTGCACGCGGCAAAGCGCTAGCAGCTCTGCCTCGCTCACGGTGCCGCCCTCGGTCAGCCGCACGGCCGCCTCGACCTGCTGGCCATAGTTGACCGAGGGCACGGCGAAGGCCGCCGCCTCGAGCACTTCGGCATGCAGCAACAGCGCCTCATCGATCTCGCGCGGGGCGATATTCTCGCCGCCCTTGATGATCAGCTCCTTACGCCGCCCGGTGACATACAGATAACCGTCCGCATCCATGTGGCCTAGGTCGCCGGTCAGGAACCAACCGTCTTCAGTAAAAGCCTCCGCCGTCGCCTCCGGGTTCTTCAGATAGACCCGGAACACATTGTCGCCGCGGATGGCGATCTCGCCGCTGACCATCCGGGGCACCTCGCGGTTCTCCGGCCTCAGGATCGCCACCTCGTTGCCGTAAGCCATGCCGGGCGAGCCATATTTCCGCTTCCCCGGCGGCATCGGGTTCGAGGTGATCTGGGCCGAGGTTTCGGTCAGCCCCATGGTCTCGATCAGCACTAGCCCGAACAATTCCTCGAAGGCCTTGTGAACCTCAGGTGCCAGCGGTGCCGAGGCCGAACGGGCGAACCGCACTTTGGTCAGCCGATCACGCGGCGGCGCCCCGTCCGCCTCCGCTGCGCGCAGCAGGTACTGGAATTGCGTAGGTACGGCGGAAAACCAGGTGCATTCATGGGTCACCAGCTGGTCCCAGAACCCGCTGACACTGAAGCGCGTCGGCACCACCATCGACATGCCACCGACCAGCGTGCTCATCAGCGTCACGCAAAAGCCGTTGATATGAAACAGTGGCAACATCAGCAGCGCCCGATCGGCCGAGGTCAGCTCGTGCGCGATTACGGTGTTCTCACCGCCACACAGTGGCGCCCGCTGGCGCAGCACGGCCCCCTTCGGTTTGCCGGTTGTGCCGGAGGTGTACATCAGCAGGCCATCGACATTGTTATCATGATCGATGATGGCGGCACGGGTGCCAGTAACCTCGACCGGCCAGACCGGCCCGGTGACAGTATTGCACAGGATCACCCGGATCGGGCGGGCGACGCCCTGCAAAATTTGCCGCAGACGCGGCTCCTCCTCCGGGCTGACGAAGATGATCGTGGTCTCGGAATGCTCGATCACATAGGCAATCTGCGGGTCGCCCGCCGCCAGATTGATCGGCGCCGTGACCCGCCCGCCATACAGCGTGCCCAACATCACCAGCACCGAGCCCCAGGAATTCTGCATCATCACCGAGACGGTTTGTTGGTGGGTCACGCCCAATTCTGACAATGCATTGGAAAATGAATTTAAAGCAGTTCTGAGTTCCCGGTAATTCACCTGAAATCCGGTGCCTGGGATGATCATAAACGGCATTTCCGGTCGCGTCGCTGCGTGAGCATCGACGAAATCCCGGACCGAACGGTCGCCAACCAGTGATCCCATCCGCTGCGCGCTCCACTCTATTGTCTTCACGCCAATCTATGAGGCAGGCGGAAGCAATGCACAACTCGTAGGTGCGCATATTGCGCCCGATGCGTGGGGGCACCTCCCCAAGGCGGGGTGGTGCACCAAGGCGCTCCGAGGGACTCACCGCCCATCGCTTGAGCAGGTGCCCGTTTGCGGTTACAATCCCGCCAACATCACTGGAGGTGCGCCAGATCTGGTCGGGGTGTTAGATGTTCAATGAAGATTTAGTGACGCTTATGAAAGAAAATTTATTGGTTACATTATGGGTATTCGCAGCAGTAACGTATTTTATTCAAAGAATTCGATAAGACAAGATACTCGGGTATGGGTGACACTTGCTACTACCTGCGATTTGCACGGTGGGATTTCCTCTGCCAATTCTCTCCGCCGTTCACTCGGCCAATATCCCTGCCAACTCCGAAAAATCCGCCACCACCAGATCCGGCTGATGCGGGGTCTCGCCGAACGGCCGCTTTCGCCGGTCGATAAACGCGGTCCGCATCCCGTAACTTTTTGCGCCGATGCAGTCAAAGGCGTGGTTGGCGACGAATAAAAGGCTGGAGCGGTCAATCCCGATCAGCTCTTCGGCCTTGGCATAGGTCTGCCAGGCGGGCTTGAAGAACCCGGCTTCCTGCACCGAGATCCGGCTGTCGAAGGGGAACCCGATATGCGGCGCCGCCGCCTCCAACATGTCGCGGTCGCCGTTCGACAGGATATGCAGCCCGTAGCCCGCCGCCTTCAGCCGCTCCAGCCCGGCGATCACGTCGGGAAATGGTTTCAGCCGCTCGATCTCGCTGACCAGCCAGCGCACCTCGCCCTGAGTGTAGTCGATGCCGCTGCGGTCCATCACATGGCTCACCGCGCGGTGCCCGATCTCGCGATACGGCGTATGGCCGCGCCCGCACAGCGCATCGATCATCGAGTTCTCGAAATGGGTCCGCCGCCACCAGGTGACGAAGCTGTTGGGCTTGCCATCCCAGCCCTTGGCCGCCAGGAACGGCGTCACGGCAGCCACCAGCCCACCCTGCATGTCGACGATGGTGCCGTACTGGTCGAACACCAGCGCCTTTATTTCCGTGGTCAGCCAATTCGGTCGCATATTCATCTCCGCCAGGGGCTCGATTGATAATTCATCATCGTCGGACTTGACCCGGCATTCCAGTCCATAGATCAAGAATTTAACGACAGAAAATCAGTTTTGGACCACGACCTCACCGGGCCACTCAGGAGCATCCATGAACATTTACCGCGTCGCCGCGATTCCCGGTGACGGGATTGGCACCGAGGTCATCGCCGCCGGTCTCGACGTCCTCGCCGCCCTCGCCGCCCGCGACGGTGGCTTCCGGATCGACACCACCTCCTTCGATTGGGGCTCCGAGCGGTATCTCCGCGAAGGTGCGATGATGCCCGCCGATGGATTGGCGCAGCTGAAGACCTTCGATGCGATCTATTTCGGCTCGGCCGGCGACCCGCGCGTGCCCGATCACATCACCCTTTGGGGCCTGCGTCTGGCGATTTGTCAGCCCTTCGATCAATACGCCAATGTCCGCCCCGCCCGTATCCTGCCCGGCATCGAGAGCCCTCTGCGTGGCGTCGGGCCGGCGGATCTCGACTGGGTGATCGTGCGCGAGAATTCCGAAGGCGAGTATTCCGGCGCCGGTGGCCGGGTCCATCAGGGGCACGAGGGGGAGGTCGGCATGGATGTCGCCGTCTTCACCCGCACCGGCGTCGAGCGGATCCAGCGCTTCGCCCTCGAGCTGGCGCGCAGTCGGCCTCGCAAACTGTTGACGCTGGTCACCAAATCCAACGCCCAGCGCCACGGCATGGTGATGTGGGATGCGGTATTCGAGGCGATCCGCTGCGATTACCCGGATGTCACCACCGACAAGATGCTCGTCGACGCCATGACCACACGGATGGTCCTGAAACCCGGCACAATCGACACCGTCGTCGCCACCAACCTGCACGCCGATGTCCTCAGCGACCTTGCCGCCGCGCTGACCGGCAGCCTTGGGTTAGCCCCGACCGCAAACCTCAACCCCGAGCGCCATTACCCATCGATGTTCGAGCCGATCCACGGTTCCGCCTTCGACATCATGGGGCAGGGCATCGCCAACCCAATCGGCGCCTTCTGGTCAGCCTCGATGATGCTGGACCACCTGGGCGAGCCCGGCGCCGCCAAGGCACTGATCGCCGCCATTGAACATGTCACCGGGGCAGGGTGCGTCCGCCCCCGCGATCTCGGCGGCGAGGCGACGACGGCGCAAGTCACCCAGGCAGTGATTGCCGCCATCGAGGGCGCGAACACCTGAGTGGACGGCGCCGATCGTGAGGTCCGCGAATGTACCCAGCGTCAGAAGCTGAGTGAGATATCCCGATGTCCGGCGCTGCAACTGGCCACAAACAGCGCCTGTTCCTTCGGCAACCGTGGCTGGCCACGCAGGCCGATGGTGTCGTGGATCGCTGCGTCGTATTCCGCCAACCCGTTCTTCAGGCCGGCTTCGGCACGCTTGCGCCAGGCCAGGTCCGCGTCGAAGGCCACAGCCGCATCGGACAGGAACTGTGCAGCCTCTTCCGGATTCGGTGTCTTGCTTTTGAGGGAACGGCGGGCCTTGGTCAGCAGCCCTTTGATATCCCCGGTTCCGGCGACATCGCCAACCTGTTTTATAACCGCCTCGATCTTGGCAATCGCTGGGTCGAACTCCAAGCCTGGAACATCCGCCTGAAGCGCGTTCAACACGGGACCCAGCGCCCCCAGCGCTCCGGTGTCGGCAATAATGGCGCGCAGCTCGACCACTGGTTCATAGGCCGCGTCCACTGCCTTGCGGTAGGCGTTTCGGGCCGACCGCTCAGCCTTGGTATGCTTCAGAAAGGCCTTGTGCGCCACCTCCCAGCTTTCAGGCGTCGTTGCCAGCAGCGCATCACGCTCGGCGTTTAGCTTGCCCAGCCGGGTCTCGCGAATCTGCTTCAGCGGGCTATCGGCCTCGGCCCGGCGGAGCTGCTGCTCGACGAGTTTGATGTTGGTGTCGACGATCAGGGCCTTGTTCTGAATTTCACGAACAACGATGTGCAAAGGCCGGTAATTGACCGCCTCCGCCTCGATCGCCGCCTCGGCTTGTTTTGCTGCGGCAATCAACTCGAAGGTGGTTTCGGCCTTCTTGAATCCGGCGTCAATCCCGGTCTGCAATTTCTTCGGCAGGTAGCTGTAGTCCAGCCCCTGTGCCTCTTTGATCGCCTTGCGGAGCGCGTCGCCGTTCTCGGCGAATTGTGCGGCGACATATTCCTCCATGCAGTATTGCAGCCGCGGATTGCGCGGCGGTGGCGCCGTGTCGGAGGTCAGCGAAACTCGATTTGGCAGGTAGTTCACCAGGGCCGGATAGTTGCCGACGACCGCCAGCGCAACCAGCTGCAAGCCGATGAAGGCAATCACGCCCTTGTACATATCCAGCGTCTTAACACTGGGTGGCGCCACACCGCGCAGGTAGAACAACGCAAATCCGAATGGTGGGGTCAGGAACGAGGTCTGGATATTCAACCCGATCATCACCCCGAGCCAAACTGCGGTGACGTTGGCCGACGGGTCGGCCAGCAGGATCGGCGATACGATCGGCACCACAACGACGGCGATTTCGATGAAATCGAGGAAAAAGCCGAGAAAAAAGATCACCGCCATCACGATGACGAATTTCGACCAGAACCCGCCGGGCATTCCGTTCAGGAACTCTTTCACCAGTTCCTCGCCGCCGAACGAACGGAACGCAGCCGTCAGCATGGCAGCACCCAGCAGGATGATGAATACCAGCGAAGTGGTCTTGGCGGTGTCGATCATCACGCCTGAAAGCGTGTCCTCGATCTTGTAGGCGCGCCAGCCGCTCCAGAGGATCGAAACCGTAAGTCCGAATACCGCGATCACCGCCAGCGTCACGCCAATAACATCGTCGTTGGTCTGGATGTTCTTGACGTTGATGTCATAGATGCTGGTCACCACCATTATCGTAATCAGCGAAATCATCCCAAGGATTGCCGGCGCAAAAGTATCCCGGCAGCCTGGCTTCAGGCGATAACCGGCCATCATCATCGCACCGACAGCGCCAATCGCGCCGGCTTGGTTCACCGTGGCAATACCTGCGATGATCGATCCCAGCACCAGGAAGATCAACGCCAGTGGCGGTACCAAAATCATCAGCACGGTGCCAACGAACCGGCGGTCGACCTTGCCCTCGAACGGCACCGGCGGTGCAGCACTCGGCTTGATCAGGGCGAAAATCAGGATGAAGGCCATATACAGCCCCACCAACACCAGCCCCGGCACCAGTGCGCCCAGGAACATGTCACCGGCGCTGGTTGAGACGATATTGAACTCCGACGGCATCGAGAGTTCGCCAGTCGCGACCTTGAAGAACTCCTTACGGGAGGTTCCCGCCTGATCGACGGCGCTGGATAGCTGGTCGGCCAGGATGATCAGCACGATCGACGGCGGAATGATCTGCCCCAACGTGCCCGAAGCGGCGATTGTTCCAGTAGCCAGTGGCTTCGAGTAGTTCCGCTGCAACATCGCCGGCAGCGAAATCAACCCCATCGCCACCACGGTGGCGCCAACGATCCCGGTGGTTGCCGCCAGCAGCGCGCCAACGAATACGACTGAAATGCCCAAGCCCCCCGGGATCGGCCCGAACAACTGGGCCATGGTCACCAACAGATCCTCGGCGATCTTCGAGCGCTGCAGCATAATGCCCATGAAGATGAACAGCGGGATGGCGATCAGGGTATCGCGTTCAGCCTCCCAGTAGATGCCACGGAAATTTGTGACACCGGCACTCAGCCACTGGACTGGCCCTCCCTGCGCAAAAAAGGCAGATGGATCGCCGGCGTAAAGTTGTCCGCTGATGGCCGCGAGCGAGATCGCCAGGATGGCCGAGCCGGGCAGGGCGAAGGCCACCGGATAACCGGAGCCCAGCGCCACGATCATCAGCAAGACCAGAATGGCTAGAAAAAACAGTTCCATGGGCGAAGGGCTTTCTCAGGTAGTGTTCTCAGGCGATGTGACTGGCGTGGTCGTCGGCTGCTCCACTGGGATCGTTCCTTGCATCGGCCACCGAACTGAACAGTGAACTGACGAACTGCAGCATCATTGACACCGCGAAGACCCCCAGGAACCCGGCCATCAAGTATTTCACATACATGCCGAACCCGGTCTGTGTGGTCTCGAAGACCAGGATTGGGGCATTGATCACGCTCGATTTTCCCCACATACCGACGAGCAGAACGGCCCAGCACAATGTCATCCCCAGCAGGATAGAACCCACTGCGTTGACCCGCCCCTGGGTGCGCCGGATGAAGCCGGCATACAGCACGTCAACCCGCACATGACCGTCCTCCAGCAGCGTGAAGGCGCTAGCGAACAGGAATAGTGCCGCGTACCAGAACCGGACCAGATCGGCCATAAAGGCCTGCTCGTAGGAGAAGATGAAGCGCGAGAACACGATCAGCAGCTCCGCCCCCACCACCAGCAGCGACAGCCAGTAGAAGCCCGGCGTGCGCACGAAGATGGCGATGATGATCCCGATGATCGCCACCGGCACATGCACGTACAAGCCGCGGAAGCTCGACTTGCCCAGCTCGAACATCATCTCCCGGCCGACCAGCCCCTCCAACAGGCCCTCGGCCCGGACGAACGAGATCGCGGTGTCGGCGATGCCGACCAGGAAGACCACCCAGAAGGCAGCCCTGATGAAGAACTGGTTGGCATCCGAGATCGTCGTCGCGTCGAAGCGAAGGCTGCGATCACGCGTGGTGAGCACATACCAGATCGCCAGCCCGACCGCGCCGGCGTAGATTGCGGTTTGGACCAGCATCAGAACCGCCGGGCCATCGCCGCCAGCGAACAGTGGCCGGACCCCCGGCCATCCGAACCAAAACTCCAGGACGGTGTTGACGATGAACGCCATCATCACCCCGAGATTGGCCCAGCCGAATATCCTCACGATGGGCGCAGGCGTGCCCGCGGAGATAAGCGGCTGTGCAGCACTGCTGGTCATGTCGCGGTGTTCCGTAGGTTGATATCATGAAGGGGGCGGGACCAATGGCCCCGCCCCGTGTGTAGCAATTGCACGTTACTCGCGTTATGCGCCGATCCCGAGCACGCGGTTACGCTGCACCGAATAGGCGACGTCGGCGATCGCCATCCAGCTGCCAATCTCTTCGCGCGCAACCTCGAAGCTCTCGTAGATCCGGTTGGCCAGGTCGCCATGCTGACGGGTTTCCGCGAACACCTCGGCGGAGGCTGTGCCGAAGCTGTCGTAGATTTCTTCCGAGAACTGGCGCAACTCGACGCCGTGGTCGTTGATCAGACGCTTCAGGTAGATACCGTTGTTGGCGTTGGTCTCGTCCATCTGGTTGGCGTATTCCTCGTAGGCGCAGGTGCGGATCAGCTCCTGCTCCCAGCTCGTCAGGCCGTCCCAGAACGCCTTGTTGAAGCCGAACGAGATATTGCCGCCGGGCTCGTGGAAGCCCGGATAGTAGTAGTACTTGGCCGCCTCGTAGAACTTCAGGAAGTAGTCGTTATAGGGGCCGACCCACTCGGTGGCGTCGATGGCACCGGAGACCAGGTTTTCGTAGATCTGGCCGCCCGGCAGCGAAACTACCGAGACGCCGAGCTTGGTCATGACGTCGCCGCCCAGACCCGGAATACGCATCTTCAGGCCCTTGAGGTCGTCGGCTGTGTCGATTTCCTTGTTGAACCAGCCGCCCATCTGGGTGCCGGTGCAGCCGACCGGAAGGCACTTCAGGCCAAACTCGCCGGCCAGCTCGTCCCACAGCGCCTGCCCGTCCTTATACTTCAGCCAGGCGGCGCGCTCGGTATAGGTCAGGCCGAACGGCACCGAGGTGAAGAAGGCCCAGCCCGGGTGCTTGCCCTTCCAGTAATAGTCGGCACCGATATAGGCCTGCGAGTTTCCGCTCGCGACCTCGTCAAAGCTGTCGAAGGCGCCAACGCGCTCGCCGGCGGCGAAGTACTGGGTGGTGATCCGGCCTTCCGAGAGCTCGGTGATGCGGGCGGCCACGCGCTGGGCGCTGAGGCCAAGGCCGGGAAAATCACGAGGCCAGGTCGAGACGATGACCATCTCCTTGCGGCCCTGAATGATCGCAGGCGCTTCAGGTGCCTTGGCAAGCTGCGATTCAGCATCTGAAAGTTTACCCTGCGCGGATTTGAGTTGGGCCTCAAGATCAGCAATTTGCTGATTGTCTTTGTTACTCGCATTCAATGCCGCATAAGTTCCGACCGCGCCTGCTCCTGCGCCGACGACGGCGCCCGTTATAAAGGAACGACGTTCCATGTTATTTCCTCCCAGTTTTTCCAATTGCTGCGGTTTGCCATTCTTGTCCGGAATGTCGTCTGTGAACCCCGTTCCATTGAGCGCATCACGCAGCAGCGCAGGCCGACCTTACTCGGCAGGTATGGCCTTCGCAAGCCTCCGAAGTGGGTGTAAATGGTTGAAATGGCACTGGAGCGACGCTCGATCCACCAGAACCGCCGCATTTTCCACAGGGTGGCAGTAGGGTGGCAGGTTGCGATCAATCCGCCGCCTTAACCCGGCGCTCCCGGTGCAGCGTATAAAGCGCCGCCCCGACGATCACGGCGGCGCCTAGAAACACCCGATCCTCCGGCCATTCCGCGAACACCATCCAGCCCAACGCCCCGGCAAACACCAGCCGGATAAAGTCCAGCGGCGCCAACGAACTGGTCTCGGCCGCCTTTAGCGCCAGGATGTTGATGTACTGCCCAACCACCGCCAAGGCACCGATCATTGCCAGCAACCCGGCCTCGCGTAGGGTCGGAGTCTGCCAGAACCACAGCATCGGCAGAAACATCAACACCCCGACCCCAATCGCCTGATAGCTCAGGATTGTCACCGGCTGGTCGACCCGGCTGAGTTTGCGGATCAGCACCATCACCAGCGCCACCATGCAGGCGCTGGCGATCGAGGCCAGCCCGTAGATGTTGATCTCGCCCGCGCCGGTCGGCCAGACAATGATCAGCGCCCCGCCAAACCCCACCGCGAGCGCCGCCCAGCGCCGCGCGCGCACGACTTCTCCCAGCATGAAAATGCCCAGGATGGTCATGAAAAACGTCTTGGTGAATCCCAACGTCGTCGCCTCGGCCAGTGGCAGATGGATCACCGCGGTGAACCCGATCATCATCGCCCCAAAAGCCAACCCGACCCGCATCAACTGCAAATCAACCCGCTTGCTTCGCATCGAGCCTGGAAACCTGCCAATGATCGCCGGCAGTGCGATTGCCACCATGGTCAGCTGCCGGAAGAACAGGATTTCGGTGACATGCAGCCGCTGACCCACCAGTTTGATCAGCGCCATCATGACCACAAGGATGACCGCCGCGATCAGATACAGTATCCCGCCCTGCAGGTTGTCCGGCATCGCGGCCCAACGGGCCTGCGCACGTGTGGACCGCGTTGATTCGACAGGGATAATCAGCTCGGGATCGGGCAATTCGCCACCATCTCCGCTATCGGTATCAGCGCGACGGTCTCCAGTTCATCGACCCGCCATAGCACGCCCGACAACGCCGCTGCCGCTTGCGGGCCGATCACCGGGCCAGCCAGCATGCGGAACTTGGTGTCGATATCCGCATCGCTCATCGGAAAGTCCGGATCACCGCGCCGGGTCGGTTGGCGATAGCGCTGCTCCAGCCCGCCGCGCGTGGAGATCGCCACCTCGGCCGCCCGCATCGCCGGAAACGCTGCCTCGGCTGCCGGGTCAAGCACCAGTTCCACCCGCGCCATCATCGCCCGCAGTTCACCGTCATACAGCCCCCCCGGCGTGAATGCCGCCAGATCAATCGGCCGGTTCAACGCCGCCAGCGCGACGCAATAAGGAATGCTGAACTTCGCCTCATAAGGCGTTGACGGGTCGCGGTTTTCGCAAATCTCGACCCCGGCCCGATAGGTCCCGACTTCGATCCGCTCAATCTCGCCCGGCTCGACCCCGCCACCCATGATCGCCCGCGCTGCATCGATCGCGGCGAAGGCATGGCCGCAGCACGGATAGGGCTTGCAGGTGATCCGCTCGATGGTCCACTCGGTGCCCAGCCCCGCCACCGACCGGTCCCAGTCCACCGCCTCGCTCATCACCGCGCCAAATCCGCGCGCGGCTTCAAATATATCCGGCACCCCGGTCAGCCCATGCCGCGCCCCCAGTGCCGCGAAAACGCCACCCTCGGCGGCGCGCCCGGCATGCAGGGGTTTGCTCATCGCATCGCTGGCGAAGGCATGGCGCAGCCCAGCGGCAAAGGTCGCTGTCGTCGTCAGCGCATGGGCGGTCTGCCCGGCGCTCAGCCGCATCGCGCAAGCCGCCGCCACCGCCGCCCCGAAATACCCCACCGTCGCCGTGGTATGCCAGTACCGGTAATGCGCCGGGTTAATCGCACGGGCGATCCGGTTCGATACTTCGTAGCCAGCCACGATCGCCGTCAACAGATCGGCCCCGGAGGCCCCCTCACCCTCCGCCGCCGCCAGCGCCGCGCTGATCACCGACACCCCCGGATGGTACAGTCCGGGGCTGTAGATGTCGTCCACCTCCACCGAATGCGCCGCCGTTCCGTTGATCAGCGCCGCCGTCCGCATATCGGTCCCGTCGCCTGATGGCAGCAGCCGCGATGGCCCGCCGCCCGGTCGCAACGCCGCCACCAACACCGTCGCCGGCGCCTCGACGCCGCCCGCAATAGTGCCACCCCACCAATCCACCAGACACCGCCGGGCGCCATTCAGCGCGCCGTCGGGCAACGGATGATCCCGCAACCCGACTGCAAATTCGGCAAAGCTTTCGGCTACGGTCACGGCAACTCCCTGAATTTGCGATTGATTGGCCGACGCTGTTGCACCACCTATGGCGGCGTCAAGCCGGGAATCATCTGGCGCGCCATAAATCCGCCAGCGGATAGGGAAACCACACCATGAAACTTCTCGTCCTGCCCGGTGACGGCATCGGCCCCGAGATCACCGCCGCCGCCATGCAAGTCCTGACCGCGCTCAACGATGCCCAAGACCTGAGGCTGACGTTCGAGCATGACACCGTCGGCCTCGACAGCCTGGCCAAACACGGCACCACGTTGCGCCCCGACCTGATCGCCCGCTTTCCCGGCTATGACGGCATCATCCTCGGCCCCTGCGACACCGCCGCCTATCCGGCCGTCGAGCAGGGCGGCATCAACATCTCGGCCTTCATGCGCACCAAGCTCGACCTCTACGCCAACATCCGCCCGGCCCGCACGCCCTCCGGCGCTGCCCGCCCGTTCGACCTGATCATCGTGCGCGAGGTCACCGAGGGCTACTACGCCGACCGCAACATGCACGAAGGCGTCGCCGATCTGCTCGCGACCCCCGATGTCGCCATTTCGCTACGAAAAGTCACCCGCCAGGCCTCCGAGCGCATCGCCCGCCGCGCATTCGAGCTGGCCATGACCCGCGACCGCCGGGTCACCGCGATCCACAAAGCCAATGTGATGAAACGCAGCGACGGCCTGTTCCTCGAGGCGGTGCGCACCGTCGCCCGCGATTTCCCCGAAGTGACCCTCGACGATGTCCTGGTCGACGCCATGGCCGCCTGGCTGGTCCGCGCACCCGAGCGCTTCGATGTCGTCGTCGCCGGTAATCTCTATGGCGACATCCTGTCCGACCTCGCCAGCGAGCTGTCCGGCAGCCTCGGCCTGGCCGGCTCGATCATGGCCGGCGACACGCTGTGCGCCGCCCAGGCCCAACACGGCTCGGCCCCAGATATCGCCGGGCACGACAAGGCCAACCCGGCCTCGATGATCCTGTCGGTCGCCATGCTGCTCGAATGGCTCGGCGCCCACCACGCGCGATCAGACCTCACCGCTGCCGGGCGGACGATGATCACGGCGCTGGACGCCCTGCTGGCCAACCCGGCGACGCGCACCGCCGATCTTGGCGGAAAGCTGGGGACGGCGGCGTTTGGGGATGTGGTGGTTCAGGCGGTGTTGGCGCAGAAAGCGGGTAGTTGAATACCGAAACCGAAGGCGGATATTGGCGCTTGGCGGAATTCGGACGTACAATAAGATACGCCTCAAGGTCGCAATTTGACCCGAAGTTGACCTTCGGCTTCCAGAACGCATTGGCCACCCCTATGCACACGATACTTCGCGGAGTTTATTGGCCAAGTCGGCATGGGTTAACGCAGAGCGGTCATGGCCGGGCTTTGTCCATGGCGGCCATTCCGTCTCTAGCTGAACAGATCGATCTGACCGATATTCTTCGCGCGCACTTTGCTGTGGTTGCGGTATCTTAGCTTCACCGGATCGGCCAGTTCATCTCTAAAGTCGGAACTGATACGAATGGCGCCGATGTCTGTTTCTCCTTCGACCACGTCGTCAGCGTGAACTTGCTCAAGGCGGGCAGCCTTGTTTACCTCGGGACCGATCAGTGTGAACTGGTGCCGGGCAACCGAACCGAAATCGCCACTCACGACCAGACCTATATGCAAGCCGATGCGAAGACGGAGAGCCTCTGTTCCGATCTTTATTTTGGCGACGGCTTTGACCGCTTCCTCAGCAGCTATTATGGCTCGCGAACACGTGAGCCCGACAGGCTCGTTCTCCGACATTATCCAGAAAGCCATCATCCCATCGCCCATGAACTTGTCAATGTGACCACCACACTCCGCGAGCGGCGAAGACTGAGCGTTGAAAAACCTCTGAACGATGTCGGCCGTCCTTGTCGGTGCGAACTCCAGCACGTGGTGGCTGAAATTGACGACATCCGAGAACCAGACAATCGCACGTTCCAGCTTGTAATCTGTGAAGCGGCCACGCCCCGCTTGCAGTCGGCGGCCCAGCGCATACTCATTCATGTAGGCTTTCAGGATGCGAGTATCGTCCTCCAACCGGCGGCTGAGAGAGGATGACTTGACGGTGGCCTCCTTCAGTTTCAGTGAGATGATCTTCGAGATGTTTCTCCAGAGCACCTTTGAATGCGTATGCTTTTCCAGATCAGACTTGTCGATCTTCAAGAGCTCAACCTGGCTCTCGCTGGCGACAAGATCATACATTCGGAGAAATCCATTCCCCAACAGGTTCTGCTCCCCGACAACCTCGTTCGGTCCGCGAACAAACAGCGTCCGGTTCTCATCACGAACCGAAACGGAGCCGGAGACGATAATCCAAAGACACTCCGCACGGTCACCACGAGTGCAGATAAAATTACCCTCTAGGTAGCGAAGGGGCTTTGGGTCCAAATCCTCGATCTCGCCAGCATCATCAACTAGGCCGCTCGCGATTATCGCCTCCTCATATCGCGTGCTTAACGGGCGACCACTGTTGATCTGGTGTTTTCTCGACATCGACATTTCCGGGTCTCTCAGCGTCAGGCCGCCGACCGAACAGAGCAACGGCAGCCCATGTCTGTCGGCACTCCCATCCGGACAACATTACAGGAGCCACACTCAAGACGCATTGATCCATGTCAGACGCCCGCCATACATCTGTGGAAAACCACGTGTCCTAAACAGGCTTATTTGTCGCCTCCTGGCACAAGAGCGACCATCAGATTGCCTTGGTGATTGTTCCGAGAGGACTCGAAAACCGACAAATGCTTCCGTCGGATCTGAGCGGCGATTTGCGGGCATCAGCGGGTTACCAACAAAAAATTCTCCGCCCCCTAAACCTTCCCCCTTAACGCCGCCCAAACCCTATCCGGCGTCGCTGGCATCTCGAAATGCCGCACCGCCAGCGCGTTGCATACCGCGTTGATGACGCAGACCATCGAGCCTACCGTGCCCGCCTCGCCAACCCCCTTGGCGCCGACCGGGTTGACTTCGGTCTGGACCTCACGGGTCTGCAACTGCATCTCCGGCATCATGTCGGCGCGCGGCATGGCGTAGTCCATGAACGAGCCGGACAGCGGCTGGCCGTCGCTGTTATAGACCATCCGCTCCATCAGCGACTGGCCGACACCCTGGGCGACACCGCCATGCATCTGGCCCGCCAGCATGGTTGGGTTCATCACCTGCCCGACATCCTCGACCACCGTGTAGCGGCACACCTCGACCACCCCGGTTTCCGGGTCGATCTCGACCTCGCAAACGTGGCAGCCATTGGGGAAGGTCACCTTCGAGGGCGTGAAGATCGATTGCCCTGCCAGATCGGCGCCGCGCGACGCCGCCTCCGCCGCAACCTCCGGCAAGCTGACCGAACGGTCGGTCCCGGCCACCCGGAACGCGCCATCGGCAAAGGTGATATCCGCCGCCGCCGCCTCCAGCATATCCGAGGCGATCTCGCTGCCTTTCTCGATCACCGCCCGCACCGCCAGCGTCACCGACGAGCCCCCGGTCGGCGTCGCCGCCGAACCTCCAGAGCCACGCCCGCCCGGCAGATCATCGGTATCGCCTTGGGCAAAACGGATGTCTTCCTTGGCAATTCCCAACCCGTTGGCGACCATCTCGCTGAACATGGTCTGTAAGCCCTGGCCGGTCGACATGCACCCGGCATGGATCAGCGCCGTGCCATCGGCATGCACGGTGACCCGGGCATGATCGGTGCCCGGATTGACAAACGGCCCCCCGGCGACCTCGATCGGGTTGGCATAGCCGAGCCCGCGCAACTTTCCGGTCTTGTTTGCTGCATCACGACGCGTCGAAAACCCCGCAATATCGGCGTTCTCCGACGCCTGTTTCATGTTCTCGGCAAACTCGCCGCAGTCATATTCAAACATGAACCCGGTGTGATATGGCATCGCCTCCGGCGGGATCAGGTTCCGCATCCTCATCTCGAACGGATCGACGCCAAGGCCAGCCGCCGCCATATCCAGCAACCGCTCGATGGCAAAGGTCGCATCCGGCCGGCCAGCGCCGCGGTACGGCCCCAGTGTGCAAACATGGGTGTACACCCCGTAAGCCGTCGCCGCCGTCGGCCCCATCCGGTAGACACCGGAGATACCGCCCAGGTTCCCCAGCCCCGCCGCCAGCGAACGGCCCGACAGATAGGCCCCGATGTTCAGGTCGAAATGCGCCGTCAGCCCCAGAATTTTCCCGTCGTCGTCGAACCCCAGGGTCGCATCGATCACCGTGTCGCGGCCATGATCATCGGTCAGGAACCCCTCGCTGCGGTCGGCGATCCACTTGACCGGGCGGCCGATCTGGCGCGCTGCAAACAGGCACAGCACGTCCTCGACATAGGCACCGGCTTTCATCCCGAACGATCCGCCGACATCATGGGCGATCACCCGCACATCGGTACCCTCGACACCGAATATCTTCGCCAACGCGCCCTTCAGCCCATGCGGCCCCTGGTTCGAGGCGTGTAGCACCAGCCGCCCGTCAACCACCTCGCCAACGCAGCCGCGTGGCTCCATCGAGTTGACCGAGACCCGGCTGACATGGCTTTGCAGCGTCACCCGGTACGGCGCCGCCGCGACCGCCGCCATTGCCGCCTCCATATCGCCCTTGCCCCAAACGAAGGCGATATTGTCCGGCACCTCGTCCCAAACCGCAGGCGCGCCAGCAACGCGGGCGTCGCGCGATTCAACCACCGTGCCAACATCGTCGAGGTCGATCTCGATCAGCCCTGCCGCATCCCGCGCCTCGGCCCAGGTCTCGGCGACAACCAATGCAATGCCCTCGCCAGCATACCGCGCCCGCCCGATCGCCAGCACCGGCCTCGGCGTCTGGAACGCCGTCTCGCCGTTGGTGCCGGGCAGGGTGACGCCGCAGGGCAGGTGGGTCGGCCCACCCTCCGCCGCCAGTTCCGCCGCGGTCCAGACCCCCAGCACCCCCGGTGCCGCCCGCGCCGCGCTGATATCGACGCTGGCGATATCGCCCGGCATAGTCGCCCGCGCCATCACCGCATGGACAATCCGCTCGATTTTCAGATCATCGACATAGGCGCCGCGCCCGGTGACGAAGCGGGCATCCTCGATCCGGCCCTGGAACTTTCCGTGCTTCATGTTGATCCCCTCAACGCCCCTGAAACTCGGGCTTGCGCTTGTCCATGAAGGCACGGCGGCCTTCCTTGAAATCTTCGCTGGCGAAGCAGGCGGCGACCATCGCGTCGCATTTTACCAGGTCCCGCTCGTCCGGGTTTTCCAACACCTGGGTCGAGATATACTTCATCGCCTGAACCGTCAGCGGCGCGTTGCCGGCGATCACCTTGGCATATTCGTCGACCGCCGCCTCCAGCCGGTCCAGCGGCACCACCTGCTGGGCCAACCCTGTCCGCAGCGCGTGTTCCGCATCGATCCGCTCGGCGGTGAACATCAGATGCCGGGCGTTGGCGATGCCGACGATATTGGTCAGCCGCTTGATCGCCTCGAACGGATACCCCAGCGCCAGCTGCGCCGCCGGCATGCCGAAGCTGGCCTTCTCGGAACAGATCCGCAGGTCGCAGGCGCAGGCCAAGTTCAACCCACCGCCGATGCAATAGCCGTGGATCATCGCGACGGTGGGTTTAGGGAAATTCTCCACCAGCCGGTAGACCGCCCTGGACCGCGCATTGTAATGCGCTTGGGCATCCGTCGTGCCGCGCTGTTTCTCGAACTCCGAGATATCGGCTCCGGCCACGAACGACTTGCCCCCGGCGCCCGACAGCACCAGCACCCGGATTTCAGGATCGGCCTCGAACTCCTGCATGATCCGCTCCGCCGCCTCCCACATCTCTAAGGACACGGCGTTGTGCTTCTCCGGCTGATTAAAGATCATGTGGCCGATGGCGCCGTCCCGGCGTGAAAGCATTTTCTCGGTCATGGAATTTTCCTTTTGGCTCAGATGATCTGGCGCTGCCGCAGCCCGGCAATTTCGTCCGCCGACAGGCCGATGTCGCCCAGAATTTCGTCGGTATGCTCGCCCCGGTCCGGCGGGTGCGCCGCCATCCGGGTCGGTGTCCGGGTCAACGACATTGGCTGCCCGACCAGTTGTGTTGGCCCAAACGGCAGGGTGTCGATATCGGTGGCGACGCCTAGATGCTTGACCTGCGGGTCGGCAAACACCTCGTCGATCCGGTTGGCAGGCCCGCTCGGCACCCCGGCCTTGGTCAGCACCGTCGCCAGCGTCGCCGCCTTGTGGGTTTTCGTCACCTTGGTAATCGCTGCGTTCAGCGCATCGCGGTTTTCCTTGCGTTTATACTGATCGGCATAGCGCGGGTCGGCAATCCACTCCGGATGCTCCATCGCCTCCGCAAAGCGGCGCCAGATCACCTCGCCCGAGACGGCGATATTCACCGCCCCGTCGGCGGTCGGGAACAGCCCGGTCGGGATCGAGGTCGGATGGTCATTGCCGACCTGCGGTGCGATCTCGCCGGAAACCAGCCAGCGCGCTGCCTGGAAATCCAGCATGAAGATCTGCGCCTGCAACAACGAGGTGTGCAGCCACTGCCCCTCGCCGGATTTGCTCCGCTCGATCAGCGCCGTCAGAATACCCATCGCCGCGAATAGCCCAGCGGTCAGGTCGGCGACCGGAATGCCGACCCGCATCGGCCCACGCCCGGCCTCGCCGGTGATTGACATCAACCCGCCCATCCCTTGGGCAATCTGGTCGAACCCCGGCCGCTTGGCGTAAGGCCCGTCCTGTCCAAACCCGGAGATCGAGGCCAGAATGATCCGCGGGTTCACCGCCCGCAACGCCGGATAATCGACCCCCAGCCGGGTCTTCACATCGGGTCGGAAATTCTCCACCACCACATCGGCCTTCTCGACCAGCCGCATGAACAGCGCCCGCCCGTCAGCTTCCTTCAGGTTCAACGTCAGCGAGCGCTTGTTGCGATGCAGGTTCTGGAAATCGGCGGTCGCCCGTCCGGCCCCCAGCGAGCCATCCGCCTCGAGGCTGGCGGGCATCTCGATCTTGATGACATCGGCGCCCCAATCCGCCAACTGCCGCACGCAGGTCGGGCCGGAGCGAACCCGGGTCAGGTCCAATACCTTGATATGATCCAGCGCCGTCGAGGCCGGTTGATGTGGCATGAGGTGCACCCTCTCACGTATTTTCGCATGGAATATCGACGCGCCGATTGACCAGCCCGCCACTTTGTTCGCTACATTACGGAACGCCTGATTGCGCGCAACGGGCAAACGTTGGCGTTTCACTCTATGGGAACCGTTTCAATCGAGTATCAGGGACATGATGCCGATGGGCGGAACAACGGCCAGGTCGTTCCAGCCGGTTTTCAGGGAGCCTGGCTACTCCAACAATACCGAGCCATCGACGACCGCCGGAAGTTGGATCTCGATATCTGCGATTCGTAGCGACTGATTCCTGGCCAACCGACCGGGCAATCCCACTGGGCCGTAGGCCTTGCCGTCGACGATGACGAAAACCGAACCGGCATTGCCCGCCCGTAGTCGAGGCGCGGCGATCCCCTCCGGAAGCTCATACTGTCCACCAACGGGCAGAGTTCCCTCAAAGACGCGCCGACCGCCGTTGAGCACCCGTATCCAGGCCTCGTCGGTCGCGAGGATGATCACCTTCGGCGGCCCGGCCGGGGTTGGTGCCACCGGGTCGGGTTCGGTCGTCACCAGAGCCTCCGCCGGATTCGCGGTTACTGTGTTCTGGATCAAGGCGACCGCGGCCTCCAATTCTCTGATCCGCTCCAGTAGAGCGGTGGGATCAAATGCGGTCGGCTGAGGCTGCGCGTTAATCTTGGCAACCTCGGTCGCCAATGCGGCGAATGCTCCGCGTAGTTCAGTCGGATCAAAGGCCGGTGGTGGTGGCCGATTGCCAATCTCTCCGACCCTGGCGTCCAATGAAGCTATCTGCCGCTCGAGCAAAGTTGTGTCAGAAGCTATTGGTTGCAGCTGCACCCTGATCTCAGAGACCGAGGTCGCCAATGCAGCGATTTCACTCCTCAACTCGGATGGATCAAAGGTTGGCGGTGACGGGCGATTCCCGATCTCAGTCACCGCGGATTTCAACGCTGCTATATTGGATTCAAGTGTGCTCGGATCGAATTCAGTCGGTTGCGGCCGCGCGCTGATCTCGGTGACCGTAGCTGCCAGTGCGGTGATCGCGCTCCGCAGTTCAGTCGGATCAAAGGCCGGCGGCGGGTTTCCAAGCGCGCCGATCCGGGTGTCCAACGCAGCAATTCTTGCCTCGATTACAGTCGGATCAAACGCCGTTTGCGGCACTCGCCCGGATATCTGTGCGATTGAAGCGCTAAGCTCGGAGATTCGAGCCTGCAGCCCGGTCGGATCGAACGCCGGCGCGGGCTCCCGGATGACCCGCTCACCGATCTCGGTAACCCTGGCGTCAATGTCAGCGATCTCGGCCTTTAATTCGGCCGGATCAAACACCCGCTGCTGTTGTGCGGAAATTTCGGCGAGCCGGACGTCAAGCTCCGCAACTGTCGCCTGGATATCGTTCATGTCAGCCGCGGGCGTCGACTGTTCAGCGATCTTGGCCTCCAACGCGTCGATCTGAACCTGTAGCGGGGAAAGATCAGACGCCGGAGGCGGATCCGCAAACACCCTCCCGCTGACTTCGGCGACCTTGGCGCTGAGGTCGGCAAGTTGAGTCTGAAGTTCGGTCGGATCAAAGGCCGGCACAGACGACTTGGTGTCAACCTTGGCGCCCAAAGCTGCAATCTGCTGCTGCAGCTCCGCGGGGTCGAAGGGCAACGCGTCGGTTTGCCTGCCGGGATCGCCGAGATCCGCGACCCGCGCATCCAGCGCTGCAAGTTGGTTCTGAAAGCCACTAGGGTCAAACGTCGGTGGTGCACGCCGAGCGCTCGACGTGAGGTCATAATCCAAAAACCACGCGACGATCAATCCGCCCAACGTGATCATATAGAAGATGCGGAACACAACCCTCACGGAATACTCCAGTACCAAGATTCACGCTATGATTGTACGACTGAACGCGAAACGCAATCAACTGAATGTTCGTTCGCTTTCAAAATTCAGCCGGAATCTCTTGGAAAAAATGAACAATCGGTACTGTTCCGAAACCAATTGCGCCGCGGGGTGACTTAAATTTGGTGCAAAATGACTATTGCAAAATGACTATTAAAGAATCACGAGGCGAACGGCCCGGCAAAGACACGAACGGCCCGCCCTACCGCCATCTCGCCGCCGCCATTACGGCACACAGCCCGGCGATCACCATCATCACCGCCAGCCCGATCACCAGATCATAACCGCCAACCTCCCACAGCAACGCCGCCGCCGTCGGTCCAATGGCAAAGCCGCCCATGAACGGGATCGCCAGCATTCCGGCAATGGTGCCAAATCGCCGCCGCCCCAGCACCTCCGCCGTCAGCACCGGGCGCACGATACTGGCGGTGCCGTATCCCGCCCCATGCAACAGCACAAACACCCCAACCAGCCAGGGCGCGACGCCAGCGAACAGCAGCGCCGTGCAACCGGCACCCATGCCCATATAACAAAACAACGCCACCCCGAACGTGTTCACCCGCTTCTCGGTCGTCAGCATGACGATGCGCCCGAACACCTGCATCGGCCCGATCATCGAGGCCGCCAGCACCGCCGTGCCCTCGGC
>DATLAW010000134.1:0-2818 GCA_035527255.1 Thermohalobaculum sp.
GGCGGCCTCATTCCACAGCTGGTGGTCAGGTAGGCGACCACAAGATATAGTCTCATCCGCCTTTCTTGCAAGATGTTTTTCTTTAAGTTCAGTTGCGCAAGAGATAAGGGCGCGCATAAATAGGCACTCGTACCCACCACCCGCTCCCCTACTTCGTCCCGAACAGCCGTTCCCCCATATCGCCCAAGCCCCGACACGATATAGCCCTTCTCGTTCAGCTCCCCGGTATATACCGGCACGTCCTGAAGCGCGTTGCAGAAGGTCTCTACCCCCTCGGGTGCGGTGTAGCACGGCGCTCACCCCGCCACGACTCCGGCTCTCAGAATGGCGGGGTAAACCCCGCCCCACCACACTGTCCAAAACCTCACTTTTGAGTTACCTCACAATATCAACAGCTTAACCCCCCTATCAACCTTGATACACATCTCGAAACGCCAATTCACCCCTCCGCGACCTCTGAATACGACGCCTCGTCGAAGGATCGCTCATTATCCCAGATATTCTTCGGCATCGGCAGCCCGGCAAAATCTGCGTCCACTAACGGCCGGTCCGGCTCGATCCCCAGCTTTTCCCTCAGCATCAGGATGATCTGGCGGGTGTGCTGGCCGGAATGCCAGCCGGTCCGCTCCAGCACCTCATGCAGCGTCACCTCGCCGTAATAGACATTGCCGGGCTGGCGGAAATCTGTGGTCTTGCCCTCGCGCTCCCACCACGCCGCAAACCGCTGGCGGATCGCCGCGCCATGATCCTTCAGGTCCTGCGTCGTCGCCAGACCCGGCGGCAGGATCGATTTCAGCGCCTCGTAGGTATAGGGGGCGTCGTGCTCGACATGTTCCAGGAACACCTCCGGGATGTTGAACACATGATAGCAAAGCTGCCGGTACGACCGTGGCCGCCCCGGCAGCACGTTATCCAGCCGCTCCTCCGGAATCTGCGCCAGGTAGCGCCCCGCTGCATCGAGGATGGTCAGCACCCGCTCCACCATCACCGCCGGCTCCAGCATCTTGTGGGCCCGGTACTCGAACCCGGCCACCCGGGCGACGTCGCGGAAAACCGCGCCATTGGCCCAGTCGCTGCCCTTGGCGACGATCGGCACCAGCCGCACCCCCAGCGCCTCCAGCTCCTTGAACGCCTCCGGGTCCTCGAGCACGTTCTTCGACTGGAACGGTACGCCGTGGTCCAGCAGAAACTCCTTGGTCTTCAGGCAACTCGAACAGCCGGGCTGCCAGTAGACCTTGATCGGCAACTCGCCCGCAGCGTCAATGATGTCGTTCATCTGATCCTCCTACTTGGTTCCAAACAGCCGGTCCCCGGCATCGCCCAATCCGGGCACGATATAACCATGCTCGTTCAACCGCTCGTCCAGCGCGCCGGTAAAGATCGGCACGTCCGGATGCGCCTTGCGGAAGGTCGCGACCCCCTCGGGTGCTGCCAGCAGCGCCAGGAACCGCACATCCTTGGCGCCCTCCGCCTTGACCTTGGCCACAGCATCCGCCGCCGAGCCGCCGGTCGCCAGCATCGGGTCAACCACCACCACCGTGCGAGAGCCGATATCCTCCGGCAGCTTACAGTAATAAGTCACCGGCATCAGCGTCGCCGGGTCACGGTATAGCCCGATGTGGCCGACCCGGGCCGAGGGCACCAGTTCGAGCAACCCCTGCAACAACCCGTCGCCAGCCCGCAGCACCGAGACGAAGCACAGCTTCTTGCCGGCCAGCTTGCGAGCGATCATCGGGCAGACCGGCGTGTCGATGGCCACGTTCTCCAGCTCGAGATCGCGCAGCGCCTCATAGGCCATCAACATCGATATCTCGCGCAGCAGCCGCCGGAACACCGCGGTCGGCGTGTTGCGGTCGCGGATCAGCGTCATCTTGTGCTCGACCAACGGGTGATTGATTATCGTCAGGCCGACCATGCTGTGCGCCTTGCCTGTTTCCTGGTCCATCTCGCCTCCGTTGGATGTATCCCGATTCCCGACCAACGATACCCGCTGGCGCCGCCGCCGCAAACCGTTTCCGGGATTGCCCGACGGTTCCGGCTGGTGTAGTCAATTTCCCAGTGCGGGTGTAGCTCAATGGTAGAGCAGAAGCCTTCCAAGCTTACGACGAGGGTTCGATTCCCTTCACCCGCTCCAATCCCTTCGCTCGGCGATAGATTCTGGCTTGCCCTGCGCGCCGTGAGGCGGTATCCGGGCGCCCGTAACGGCCCGGCAAATCCAGCTGGGGGCACTGCAACCTGGGATTTGGGAACAGACCATGGCGAAGGCAAAATTCGAGCGCAACAAGCCGCATGTTAACATCGGGACGATCGGTCATGTTGATCACGGCAAGACGACGCTGACGGCGGCGATCACCAAGTATTTTGGCGAGTTCAAATCGTATGCGCAGATCGACGCGGCGCCGGAGGAGAAGGCGCGCGGGATCACGATCTCGACGGCGCATGTCGAGTACGAGACGCCGAACCGTCACTACGCCCATGTCGATTGCCCGGGCCACGCCGATTACGTGAAGAACATGATCACCGGCGCGGCGCAGATGGACGGCGCGATCCTGGTGGTGAGTGCGGCCGACGGCCCGATGCCGCAGACCCGTGAGCACATCCTGCTGGGCCGCCAGGTCGGCATCCCGTTCATGGTCGTGTACATGAACAAGGTCGACCAGGTTGACGACGAGGAGCTGATCGAGCTGGTCGAGATGGAGCTGCGCGAGCTGCTGTCGTCCTACGACTATCCGGGCGACGACATTCCGATCATCAAGGGCTCGGCGCTGCATGCGATGAACGGCACCCAGCCGGAGATCGGCGAGAACTCGGTGCGCGA
>DATLAW010000135.1:0-13713 GCA_035527255.1 Thermohalobaculum sp.
CGTCCTGCGTGAAGGTTGGGAAAAGGTCATGATCCCGGCGATGCTGACAGCTCTGGGTGTCGTGCGGGAAAAGGAGATGGGGTCGATCACCAATCTCTATGCCGCTCCTGCCCGCAAGATCGAATTCCTGCTTGGTAAGCAGCTGCCCTATATCGGTGTCGCGTTGATCAGTTTCATCAGCCTCGTTGGCCTGATGCTGACGGTATTTGGGCTGCATATCGAGGGCAGTTTGCCGGCACTTGTGATCGGCGCGATCCTCTACACGACCGCGGCGACGGCCTTCGGTCTTGTGATCTCGACCTTCGTCAGTTCCCAGATCGCCGCTGTCTTTGCGACTTCGATCATTGTGATGATCCCGACGATCAATTTCTCCGGGATGCTGTATCCAGTGGCGACCCTCGAAGGCAGTTCCCGAATTCTCGGCCAATCATTCCCAGCGCTTTATTTTCAGAGGATCAGTACAGGCGTGTTCAACAAGGGGTTGGCCTGGACCGACCTCTACTGGAACCACATTGCGCTCGCCGGGTTTTGCGTCGTGTTCTGGAACATCGCGACCCTGTTGCTAAAGAAACAGGAGGCATGAATGATGCGGTCGGCCACCAATATTCTCCGCCTCGGGATCAAGGAGATTTACAGTCTTCTGCGCGACCCGGTGCTGATGGGGCTGATCGTCTACACCTTCACGATTGCGATCTACACCGTCGCAAATGGCGTGCAGACCGAGGTACGGAATGCGGCAATTGCCGTCGCCGACGAGGATCGATCGGTCCTGTCCGAGCGTATCCGCGGCGCCTTTCTCGAACCATACTTCCAGCCGGCCGCGCTGATCGGCCTCGACGAGATCGACGCGGCGATGGATGGAGGCATCTTCTCCTTCGTGCTCGACATCCCGCCGGGCTTGGAAGCCGATGTTCTGGCGGGGCGTCATCCGGTGATGCAGCTGAACGTCGATGCGACGGCGATGACGCTCGCGGGTAACGGTGCCGCCTACATTCAGAACATCGTTCAGGCCGAACTGATCAAGTTCCTGAACCGCTCGCCCACAGAAATCGACCTACCAGTAACGCTCCAAGTGCGGGCGAAGTACAATCCCAACCTCGAATCGAGCTGGTTCATGGCAGTGATGCAGATCATCAACAACGTGACGATCCTGGCGATCGTCTTGGCTGGCGCCGCCGTGATCCGCGAGCGTGAGCATGGGACGATCGAGCACCTGCTGGTCATGCCGGTGACGCCAGCGGAGATCATGCTGGCGAAGGTTTGGGCCAATGGCCTGGTAATCGTGTTGGCGGCAGTTCTCTCGCTCTATCTTGTGGTGCAGGGTCTTCTAGGCGTTCCCATAGCCGGGTCAATCACGCTCTTCGCCCTCGGCACTGCGATCTATCTGTTTTCGGTGACATCGCTCGGCATCTTGCTGTCGACGATCGCGACGACGATGCCACAGTTTGGTCTGTTGTCGATTCCAGTCTTCGTGGTGCTGAATTTGCTGTCCGGTGGCATGACACCGCTCGAGAGCATGCCCGAGACACTGCAGACGATCATGCAGGCATCCCCGGCCACCCATTTCACAAAGTTTGCTCAGGCCGTGCTTTACCGCGGCGCCGACCTGTCGGTTGTCTGGCCGCAGCTACTGGCGATCACAGTGATCGGTCTGGCATTCTTCGCCTTTGCGTTGGTCCGGTTTCGCACGACGATGTCGGCGGCGCGTTAGTGCAACATTAGACGATCTCTGACGGTGAGAATCCGCCACAGCGATATTCCTCTCGACGCAGCTCGCCCGAAAGACGTCCGGACCGGCATGATCTAAATCATGGCGGCGGCGTTCATACCCGAGAAAGATCGAAAACATGGTCGATCGTCGCGCTGATGCGAAATTCAGGCGACTTCAGAGGAATCAAGAGATGGACAACGCTGAGAATGCCAAGAATCATGGCGACAACCCGCCTGGCGATGACGGTTCCATTGGGGCGCTAACGGCGAAATTTCCTACAGCCTACACGATCCTTTTCGGCCTGATTGCCTTTGTCGCCGCGCTGACCTGGTTCATCCCGGCTGGGCTCTATGATCGGGTCGCGAACGAAGCGATCGGCAGGGATGTGCCGGTCCCCGGCACTTATCATCTGGTCGATGCCAATCCGCAGAGCTGGTACGATGTTCTGATGGCCCCGATCCAGGGTTTCTATGACCCTGCCGCTGGCACTGCCAATGCGATCGATGTTTCGTTGTTCGTCCTGATAATTGGCGGCTTCCTCGGTGTTGTTAACTCGACCGGAGCGATCAACACCGGGATTGCGCGGGCGATGGCGGCGATGAAGGGTCGCGAGAAATGGATGATTCCGATCCTGATGCTGCTGTTCGCCGCCGGCGGGACAACCTATGGCATGGCGGAGGAGACGCTCGCCTTCTACATGCTGATCATCCCGGTGATGATTGTCGCTGGGTACGATGCTCTGACGGGCGTTGCGATCATCCTGCTGGGGGCCGGGATCGGAGTTCTAGGCTCGACGATTAATCCGTTTGCCACCACGATTGCATCGAATGCCGCCGGGATTCCGTTCACCAGCGGAATGTATCTCAGATTGGCCATTCTCGCCGTCGGTTGGCTTACCTGCACCGGGTATGTGATGTGGTACGCTGAGCGCGTGCGCAAAGATCCGGCCAAGTCGATTGTCGCGCCACAGAAGGCCTCGAACGAGGCATTCTTCACCAAACATGCGGCGTCCTCGGACGCCCGTCTGACCACTTCGCAGATGATCAATCTGGTGGTGTTTGCCGCCACGTTCGCGGTCATGATCTGGGGCGTGTCCTCGCAAGGCTGGTGGATGGCCGAGATGTCGGTCCTGTTCCTCGGCGCGGCCATCGTCATCGGTGTCATCGGCTGGGTTGGCGAGAAAAACTTCTCCGAAGCCTTCGTCAACGGTGCCCGGGATCTTCTGGGGGTCGCCCTGATCATCGGCACTGCCCGTGGCATCGTCGTCGTCATGGATGCCGGGCACATCACCGACACGATCCTGAACTGGTCCGCTAACGCGGTTCAGGGCTATTCGGCCGTCGCGTTCATCAACGCGATGTACTGGATCGAGGTTCTGATGTCGTTTTTCGTGCCCTCCACATCCGGCCTTGCGGTGTTGAGCATGCCGATCCTAGCGCCGCTCGGTGACTTCTCAGGCGTCGGCCGGGATCTGGTTGTGACCGCCTATCAATCGGCCGCTGGCATCGTCAATCTCATCACGCCGACATCGGCGGTCGTGGTTGGTGGATTGGCTCTGGGTCGGGTGTCCTACGACAAATGGCTGCGCTTCATCTGGCCACTACTGGTGATCCTGACGGTTATCGTCATGGCAGCCCTCAGCATCGGGACGATGCTGTAACGCAAACGCCTATCCAATCCACCGCAGGAGACCACGATGGCCGAACAATTAGGCGTTCACTCCGAGGCCGGGAAGCTCAGACAGGTGATCGTCTGCCGCCCCGGCCTCGCGCATCGCCGCCTTACGCCCTCGAATTGCGAGGATCTGCTGTTTGACGATGTGTTCTGGGTCAAGCAGGCGCAGAAAGACCATGATGTCTTTTCCGGCCTGATGCGCGACGAAGGCGTTGAAGTGCTGGATGTGAATGTGCTTTTGGCCGAAACGCTGGAGACGGCAGAAGGGCGCGCCTGGGTGCTCGATCAGCGGATCATACCCGATCAGGTTGGCGTTGGCATGATGTCCGAACTGCGCGCCTGGATGACGGAATTACCCGCCGCTAAGCTGGCCGAATATCTGCTTGGCGGGATGGCCGTTGACGATCTTCCGTTCAAGCCGACGGGTCTTTTCGGCAGCTATCTTGGGCATCACGGTTTCATCCTGCCGCCGCTGCCGAATGCGCTGTTCACGCGCGATAACTCTGCCTGGATCTATGGCGGCGTCACTGTGAACCCGATGTATTGGCCCGCGCGGCGACCCGAGACGCTGCTCAACACCGCGATCTACAAATACCACCGGAAATTTGCGGGCAAGGTGACAATCCATTGGGGCGATCCGGCGAAAGAGCATGGGCTTGCAACTCTGGAAGGCGGCGATGTGATGCCGGTCGGCAACCGCACTGTGCTGGCGGGCATGGGCGAACGGTCATCGCCGCAAGGGATCGGTCAACTGGCCGAGGCGCTGTTCGACAAGGGTGTCGTCGATCGTGTCGTGGTCTTCAGAATCCCGAAATCGCGCGCGGCGATGCACCTTGATACGGTCTTTACCCTGTGTGGCGGCGACGTTGTGACAACCTTCAAGGAGGTCGCGGACGAGATGGTTTGCTATGATATCCGGCCCGGTGAAGGCCGTGCGCCGCTTTCATTCCGGCATGACCCCCGTCCGATATTCAAAATTGTGGCCGAAATCCTTGGCTACAAGAAGCTGCAAATCGTACCCACCGGCGGCGCCACCGAGGAAGAACGCGCGCGCGAGCAATGGAACGACGGGAACAACGTGCTGGCGCTGCGTCCCGGCGTGGTTGTCGGATATGACCGCAACGACGACACCAATGCCGCCCTGAAAGCAGCCGGGATCGAGGTGCTGGCAATACCCGGTGCCGAACTGGGTCGCGGCCGCGGCGGCGGGCATTGCATGAGCTGCCCGACAATTCGCGATCCTAACTGATCCGTAGTGCGAAAGAGGACGACGCCATGAGCTTCAATCTGAAGAACCGCAATTTTCTGACGCTGCGCGACTTCACCCCGTCCGAAATCGGCTTCCTGCTCAAACTGTCAGCCGACCTCAAAGCCGCCAAATATGCTAGCACTGAGCGGCCGATGCTGAAGGGCAAAGAGATCGCCTTGATCTTTGAAAAGGATTCCACCCGCACAAGGGTCGGGTTCGAAGTGGCAGCGCATGATCAGGGTGCCACCGTGACCTATCTCGGGCCCTCGGGCACGCATATTGGCCATAAGGAAAGCGTGAAGGACACCGCGCGTGTTTTGGGCCGGGTTTACGATGCGATCGAATATCGCGGCTTTGGACATAGGATTGTCGAAGAGCTGGCGGAGTTTTCGGGTGTGCCGGTTTACAATGGACTGACCGACGAATTTCATCCCACCCAGATCCTCGCCGATTTTCTGACAATGACTGAGCACAGCGACAAGCCGCTGCGCGAGATTGCCTATGTGTTTCTGGGAGATGCGGCAAACAACATGGGCGACAGCTTGCTGATTGGCGGCGCAAAGATGGGCATGGATGTGCGGCTTTGCGGCCCAAAGGCGTGCTGGCCGGATCAGGAAATTCAAGCTGATGCCCAGGCCATCGCAGCCGAAACTGGCGCCCGGATCACCATCACTGATGATCTGGATGTGGCGGTAAAGGGTGTTGATTTTGTCTACACCGATGTCTGGTTGTCGATGGGCGAAGCCAAGGAGAAATGGGCGGAGCGGATCGATTTGATGATGCCCTACCAGGTCAACGCCGAGGTCATGAAAAAGACCGGAAATCCCCGCGTGCGGTTCATGCATTGCCTGCCGGCCTTCCACAACACCGAGACCGCCGTCGGCAAGGACATCGAAGCGAAATTCGGCATCTCGGCGATGGAGGTCACGGACGAGGTTTTCGAAAGCCCGGCTTCGATTGTCTTCGACCAGGCCGAGAACCGGATGCATACGATCAAGGCGGTTCTGGTCGCCACTCTGGGGGGCTGAGATGCTGGTTGTCATTGCCCTGGGCGGCAACGCGCTGCTGCGGCGCGGTGAGCCGCTGACGGCCGAGAACCAGCGCGCAAATGTGAAGACGGCGGCGCGGTCGATCGCGGAGGTCATATCGGCGGGCCACCAGGTCGTCGTCACGCATGGCAATGGCCCGCAAGTTGGCCTGCTGGCGCTTCAGGGTGCGGCTTACAAACCCGACGAAGCCTATCCGCTCGACATCCTGGGGGCCGAGACCGAGGGGATGATCGGCTACCTGATCGAACAGGAGCTTGAGAACGCCCTGCCGGGCGAACATCAGGTCGCAACGCTTCTGACCCAGATTGAGGTGGACCCGAAGGACCCGGCCTTTACCGCGCCGTCGAAGCCGGTCGGGCCGGTCTACAGCAAGGAGGAAGCGCAAGCGGTTGCCGCCGCGAGAAACTGGATGATTGCCCCCGATGGCAAGAATTATCGACGGGTGGTTCCTTCTCCCCTGCCGGTTTCGATCCCCGATATCGGGGTCATCAGAATTCTGTTGCAGCATGGGGTGATCGTGATCTGTGCCGGCGGTGGTGGCATTCCCGTCGTTCGCCGGAACGACGGAAGCCTGATCGGTGTCGAGGCCGTTATCGACAAGGATCGCGCCAGCGCCCTGCTGGCAAAGAACCTCGGGGCGGAAGCATTGTTGATGCTGACCGATGTCGATGCGGTCTACGCCGATTGGGGCACGCCGGCACAACACGCGATCAAACGCGCCTCGCCGCAGGAGATGAGCAGCTTGACGCTGGCGGAGGGATCAATGCGGCCCAAGGTCGAGGCCGCCTGCGACTTCGTGACGGCAACGGGCGGTATGGCTGGCATCGGCACACTGGCGGATGCCTTGAAGATCATCGAGCGTAAGGCCGGCACGGTGATCTCGTGATGGCGGCTCAATCCTTAAACATCGATACCGCGCCGGGAGACCTGGAGTGACCGTCGAGGCCGACTTGATAGCGACTACGGGCGAAATTGTTGCCATTCGCGGTGGCGTGCTGGACATCTTTTTTCGCGGCGAGCCGCCACGCATCCACGATCTGTTGCGCGTGGGTGACATTTCCATTGAAGTCGCCGCGCTGGTCGGAGATGGCGTGGTTCGGGGTTTGGCGCTCGGTTCGGTGCGGGGCCTAGGTCTGGGGATGCGGGTGGAGGCAACCGGAGCGCCGATCCAGGCACCGGTGGGCGACGGCGTGCTGGGCCGGATGCTGAACGTCTTCGGTGATCCCATCGACGGACTCGGGCGGCTGGAGACGGCGGAGCGCCGTCCGGTACATCGGCCGCCGCCACGATTGACCGAGAGGGTGGTGCACGCCGAAATTTTCGAAACCGGTATCAAGGCTGTCGACCTGCTGTGCCCGATCGAGCGCGGCGGCAAGACCGGGTTGTTCGGCGGCGCCGGTGTCGGCAAGACGGTGCTGATCACCGAGCTGATCCACAACACCGCCAGCCACCACAAGGGCGTCAGCCTGTTCTGCGGTATCGGCGAACGCTCGCGCGAGGCCGAGGAACTTTATCGTGAGATGCGCGAGGCGGGCGTGCTGGGCCAGGCCGTCCTGCTGTTCGGGCAGATGAACGAGCCGCCCGGTGTGCGGTTTCTGATCGGCAACGCCGCGCTGACCATCGCCGAGTATTTCCGGGATGAAAAGCGCCAGGACGTCCTGCTGATGATCGATAACATCTTCCGCTTCGTGCAGGCTGGCTCGGAGGTCTCGGGCCTGTTGGGTCGGATGCCGTCGCGAGTGGGGTATCAGCCGACACTCGCCACCGAGATCGCTGCTCTGGAGGAACGGATCGCCTCGACCCGCTCGGGGGCGATCACTTCGATTCAGGCAGTGTACGTGCCCGCCGACGACTTTACTGATCCGGCTGTGACGCATGTGTTCTCTCATCTCTCGGCCTCGGTCGTATTGTCGCGCAAGCGAGCCAGCGAGGGGCTCTACCCAGCCATCGACCCGCTGACCTCGACCTCGGTGATGCTCAGTCCCGGCGTGGTGGGCCAGCGCCACTACGATATCGCCCGGGCAGTGCGCCGGACGTTGGCAGAATACGAGGAACTGCGCGACATCATTGCCATGCTGGGGCTGGAGGAGTTGTCGCAGGCCGACCGGACCACCGTCGCACGGGCGCGTCGGTTGGAGCGATTTCTGACCCAGCCATTCTTCACCACCGGAGCCTTCACCGGCGCTAACGGGCGGCTTGTGCCCCTGGAGCAGACACTGGACGGGTGCGAGCGGCTGTTGAGCCAGATCAAGTTCGATTTGCCTGAAAGCGCCTACTACATGATTGGCGCCATAGACGAGGCAAAGGCATGATCGGTAGTACTGAGATGACCGTAAACCTGCGCGTGCCCGCAAGAACAATTCACCAGGGCGCAGTGGAGCGGCTGACCGCGAAGGCTGAGAATGGCAATTTCGGCGTTCTGCCCAACCACATCGACTTCGTCGCGGCGCTGGTCCCCGGCGTACTTACGCTGGTCGAACCTAGTGGGCGCGAGCGTTTCTTCGGGGTCGATGAGGGGGTTTTTGTCAAGCAGGGCAGCAAGATAGACATTTGCGTGCGCCGCGCGGTTGAGGGCGAGGATCTGGCGAAGCTAACTGCAACCGTGCTGAAAGCCTTCGTTGAACTGGACGACCATGAACGCACAGCGCGCACGGCGCTGGCGCGGCTGGAGGCAAACATGGTGCGCCGGTTTGCCGAATTACGGAGCGCGCCGTGATCCCCCCTTCGCCAGACAAACCGGACAAGGCTGCCGAGGAGATCGAGCGCGGCGCCGAGCGAATGCGAAAGTCCCGGGAGTCGCCACCGCCCAGTCCGATGAGCGGCCTCGGGACTTTTGGGATGGTCGGCTGGTCGATTGCCGTGCCGACATTGGGCGGAATTTTTCTGGGTCTGTGGCTCGACCGGGTCGCACCGCAAGCGTTCTCCTGGACGGTAGCACTTCTGACTGCCGGCGTGCTCCTCGGCGCGGCAATCGCCTGGCGCTGGGTCTGGCGTGAGCGTGACCCGGATTGAGATGAAAGGAGGCGTTCAATGGGCTGGATCGATTTAGCGATGGGCGCGAGCCTGGGCGTGGCCGCGGGGGGCCTGTTCTTTGGCGCGCTGGCGCTGAACGTGCGGGCTGCGTGCCGCGCACGCCAGCCCGGCGCACTTCTGCTGGGGGGGGCAACAGTGCGGATCGGGCTGCTGCTGTTGGCCGGATGGGGTGCGGCGCAAATCGGGGCCATGAGCGGCGTGGCCTTTGCAGCGGGTTTTTTGGCCGCCCGCTCGACTGCCCTGGTGCTGGCGCGGGGGGTTGGGTGAATGGAAATTACCCCCGACGCTAGGATCCTGTTCGAGGTCGCGGGCCTGCCCGTGAATGCGACCATCTTCAATACGTGGATCGTAATGGCGTTGTTGACGATTGGCTCAGCGCTGATCACGTGGCGGCTGCAACCGGATGTTCCAGCCAGCCGCTGGCGCACGGCGCTGGAGGTGATCGTCACCGCCATCGAGGCGCAAATCGCCGAAGTCACGCGCCAACCCTCGACCCGTTTTATCCCCTTCATCGGCACGCTGTTCCTGTTCATCGCGGTATCGAACCTGCTGCTGGTCGTGCCGGGCTTCGCCCCACCCACGGCCTCGCTTTCTACCACTACTGCACTGGCGCTGACGGTTCTGGTCGCGGTGCCCGCATTCGGGATAGCCAGCCGGGGACTCGGCGGCTACCTGCGAACCTATCTGCAACCCACCATTCTGATGCTGCCATTCAACATTATCAGCGAGGTCACGCGCGGGCTGGCACTGGCGGTCCGGCTTTACGGCAACATCATGAGCGGGGCGGTGATCGCCGGTATCCTGCTCGGCGTCGCCCCGTTCTTCTTCCCCGTAGTGATGGACATGCTCGGGCTGCTGACCGGGCTGATCCAGGCGTACATCTTCGCGGTCCTGGCAATGGTTTATATCGCCGCCGCAACCGGCCCGGTGCCCAGAGCTAATCCAAGCCCTTCGAGCCGTGAACGCGCCGCCACAGATGTTGGCGCCCTAGATGGAGAGAAATAATGACTGACATTGGATTGATCGCCGCAATCTCGATTTTCACCGCTGGGCTGACCGTCGCTTTTGGCGCCATTGGCCCAGCCCTGGGTGAAGCGCGGGCGGCGGCGCAGGCGCTCGCGTCCATCGCTCAGCAACCAGACGCATCGGGAGCGATTTCGCGTACTCTGTTTGTCAGCCTCGCAATGATCGAGTCGACAGCAATCTACTGTTTCGTTGTCTCGATGATTCTGATCTTCGCCAACCCGTTCTGGAGCTGGGCAACAGAGGCGACAGCGGCTGCCGCCGGAGCGGGCGGTTAAACCCATGTTCATCGATTGGTTCACCGTTGCGGCGCAGATCGCCAACTTCCTGGTGCTGATCTGGCTGCTTAAGCGGTTCCTGTACCGCCCGATCCTCGATGGCATTGATCGTCGCGAGGCTGATATCGCGGCGCGCATTGAGGACGCCGAAGCGGCGCGGATGGATGCCGAGGCTGCGACAGGCGAACACCGGGCGGCACTGGCCGTGCTGGACGGCGAGAAGGCCGATATCCTTGAGGCAGCACGCGCTGAGGCGGCGGCTGAGGAATCCGCTTTGCGGCTGGAAAAACACGCTGTGCTGGAGAGCGAGCAAGCGCAGTGGCGCCAGCAGATTGAGAATGAGCGTGCCGCCTACCTGGCGAAGTTGCGCGCCGCTGGGGCGCAGGCGATCTTTTCACTGACAGCCAAGGCGCTGAAGGATCTAGCCGATGTGGGGTTGGAGGACCAGATCGCGGGGCAACTCGAATCCCGCCTGAGCACACTTGGCCCCGACCTCCGGCAGGTGGCGCAGACCGCAGGTGGGGCTGTGGCCATAAGCAGCTTTCCCCTGAGCAAGGCACGGCGTGACAGCCTGCGGCTCGCATTCTCGCAGGCAGTTGACGGCGCAAAACTAACCTTCCGAACTGACCCGCACGGGCCGCTCGGGTTGACGATCCGGATGGACGGGCTACGGCTCGGCTGGACCGTGGAGAGCTACCTCGACGACCTGGAAGTGGCGATGAACGCGCGGTTGGACGCATCAGAGACAGCTTCCGGAGCGGCGGCGTGAGACGGATATTGACCCTGGCCGGCGCGGCTGACGCTGCAGTGGCGCTGTTGGCGGAGATCGTCGCGGCGCCCGGACCTGAACCGCGCGTGGAGGAGATTGGCACGGTCGAAGAGGTGGGTGACGGTGTCGCCTTTGTCACTGGCCTAGGTCGCGCACTGGCTGACGAGTTGGTGATCTTCGCCTCCGGCGAAACCGGTGTCGTTTCGGATCTGGAGGTCAGTCGGCTGGGCGTTATCCTGCTCGGCAATGCGGAACGGATAGCCGTGGGTGACGACGTGCGGCGCAGTCGTAGTGTCGTCAGCGTTCCGGTCGGGGAGGCATTGCTCGGCCGCGTCGTAGACGCGCTTGGCCGGCCGCGCGACGGCGGTGGCAAGGTTACCGCGACAAAGACCGCCCCAATCGAGGCCGACGCGCCGCGCATCCTCGACCGCGCGCCGGTCAAGCGACCGCTGGCGACCGGGATCAAGGCGATCGATGCGGCCGTGCCCATCGGGCGCGGCCAGCGGGAGTTGATCATTGGTGACCGTCAGACCGGCAAGACGTCGATCGCCATCGACGCCATGCTGAACCAGAAGGACACCGGCGTGATCTGCGTCTATTGCGCGATTGGGCAACGGGGCGATGCGGTGGCACGGGTCGTTGCAGCGTTGCGGGAAGGCGGGATGATGGACCAGTCCATCGTTATGGTCGCCGGTGGTGAAGAAGGGCCGGGCCTCAGTTTCATCGCACCCTACGCGGCGACGGCGGTGGCGGAGTATTTCGCCCACAGCGGCCAGGACGTGCTGATCATCTATGACGACCTGACCCGCCATGCCCGCACCTGCCGCGAGCTGTCGCTGCTGCTGCGCCACCCGCCCGGACGCGAGGCCTACCCGGGCGACATATTTTACACCCACGCGCGATTGCTGGAGCGATCGGCGCAGCTTTCGGAGGAACAGGGCGGCGGCTCGATCACAGCGCTGCCGGTTGTGGAAACGCAAGCGGAGAACCTATCGGCCTACATTCCAACCAACCTGATCTCGATCACCGATGGGCAGATCTATCTCTCGCCACGCCTGGTGCGGAAGGGTCAGTTCCCTGCGGTCGATCTTGGCAAGTCGGTCTCTCGTGTCGGCGGAAAGGCGCAGTCGCCAGCTTTTCGCGCAATCGCTGGCGATGTGCGGATCACCCTGTCACAGTTCGAGGAGCTTGAAAGTTTCGCGCGCTTTGGCACCCGGCTGGACGACGAAACGCGGGCTCGGCTGGCGCGGGGTGCAGCAGTGCGGGCGGCGCTGTTGCAGCCTGAACGCGATCCAATCCCGGCGCCCGAGCAGCTAACCGTGCTGCTGGCGGCAATGAACGGGCACCTGGACGAGGTTCCCGCAGCGCAGATGCCAACAACGATGGCGGCATTGCGCAGTGCGGCGCGCAGCGGCCTTGGCGCGGTCGCCGAGCGGATTGTGACCGGCGCACCACTGGAGGAGGGCGACCGTGCAGCGATCCTAGACCTTGCGTCACGGACATTGACGGAGGCCGGTGTCGATGCAGACGCTTGAGGCGCTTTCTCGGCGCATGTCGACGCTGGAGAGCATCCACAGTGTCGTGCGCACCATGAAGACGCTCTCGGCCGTCAATGCGGCGCCCTATGAAAGTGCGGCGGCCTCGATCGACCGGTTCCACGAGACAGTTCTGCGGGGCTTGCAGATAGTCTTACGCAGCATCGACGCGCCGCGGCGCCCGGGCGAAACGGCTGCCGCGCTGCAGATCGCGCTGGTGTTCGGCTCCGATCACGGGCTGTGCGGCGGCTATAACGAGGCGGTTGCCGCGGCGGCGCTGGCGGACACGAGCCTTCGCGGCGTAACATTCTTCGCTGTCGGCGCGCGCATGGCAGCGACCCTTGAGGGCCTCGGCGTCATTGTGGCGCAACAGTTCACACCGCCTGCCTCCGCCGACGGGGTGGGCCGGCTAGCAGGCGAGGTGCTGATTGCGTTGGACGAGGCGCGGGCGCAGATGGCGGGCGGGGACATCGCAGTTGCGACAGTGCACATGAGACGCGGGGCGAGTGGCGCACACGCACCGGAACGCAGTCAACTTCTACCCGTGGCGTCGGAGTTTCTGGACGAATTGCGGGTGCGGCCCTGGTCCTCGCGCTGCCTGCCAACCTTTAGAATGGCACCGGACGCGCTGTTCGGCGCGCTAATCCGCCACCACCTGTTCGCCAGCCTGTTCCGCGCGGCGGCGGAGGCAATGGCGGCGGAAAACGCTGCGCGGCTTGCGCTGATGCAGCAAGCCGAGCGCGCCATCGATGACCGTCTAACGGAACTGCGGGCCGCTCACCGGGCGGCTCGCCAATCCGAGATTACCAACGAGTTGCTGGACGTGATTGCCGGGTCCGAGGCGTTGAATCGGGCGCGGCTCCGGCGGAAACTCTCCACTTCCAAGCGAGCAAAGCTCGATTGGGCCGCGCCGACCACAACTTCGACATAAAGCGGCATGTCGCCGCCGACGGCAATTGCTACCATCCTGGCATTCCCGCACTCTGCAGGACACCATTGTTGCGTTTTTGAGGGCACGATCCAGCCTCGCCTCCTTGACACTAATCATTTCTATGTTGCGCTTGGCTCGGGAAAACTGGCTGCAGATCCGTTCCTGCGGTTTCTTGTTGATATTTTTTGTCCGAATGGCCAGCCCAAGGTCCGCGAAGCGATCTTTCTTGCCACTTGGACATGCCCCATCCGGGATCACCTGGGCGAGATGGTGCGCGGGACGGTCGAGGAAGCGCTGAACGCGATGCTCGACGCCGAGGCGGAGCGGCGCAACTGCCGACGGGAGCGCAAATACTGGATCAATTCCTTCTTCAGAGCGCCGCGGGCCTGCACATAGAGGCCTCGATAGATGGTCTCGTGAGACACGCGGTCTGCCTCGCTGTGTGGATGTTTGCGCTTTAG
>DATLAW010000136.1:0-6905 GCA_035527255.1 Thermohalobaculum sp.
CCTGAGCGGGACCAGTTTGGCCGACAACAGCACCGTAATCGGCTCAAACCGCGCTTCGGGGGCGCTGAGCGCCACCCGGGCCGCCGACGCAAGCCGGAATTCGGCAAACCGGGTCCAAGGGCTCGGCGGACGTCGACAGGAACCCTCCAGCGTGAACGTCAGCAATGCGGCTGTCAACGGGCCTAGATCAGGCAAGCACGGAACTTCCGTTTGGTGCCTAATCGGAAGCACAAGAATTTGGTGGATAGCAGGATTTCGCTGACATTTGAACAGATCCCGGCCCAATGGTGGCAGACCATTTTGGCCTTGGACTGACCGATCGCTTAGGGCAGATTGCGGCGTGAGGAGTGATCGCAACACATGGCCCGGCTCCGTAAATCGTTTCTGAGACTGACCCTCCTCTTGGGGCTCGTTTTGGCGGCCGGCCTCCTATGGCGGGAGGCTGTTTTTGACACGGCCGTAAGACTTGCTCTTTCTTCTCGTGGGTTGGGTGACGCGCGATTCGAGGTCGTCGCCGTTGGCCGGACCGAGACAGTGATCGAGAACTTCTCGCTTGGTACCGATGTGCTAAGCGCCCAAAAGATTTGGCTGACCTACGATCCCGCCGATCTTGTCTCGGGGCGGCTCCGTGATCTGCGGATCGAGGGTCTGAGGTTCGACCCTCAGCATACCCGGCCCGAGACGCTCACTCGGCTGAAGGATCTCGCATTCAGCGGTGGCGGACCGGGGATCGAGTTGCCGAGAATTGTTCTGGAGAACGCCGAGATTGTGCTCGCCGCTCCTGTCGGCGGCGCAATCGCCATTGATGGGGAACTCGATCTCTCTGGCGAGGGGCTGGGCGTCGCGTTGGAGATCGGCCTCGACATGGGCCACACCACCGCCGGATTAACAGTCCGATCCGAGGATCTCGGCGAAGGTGGCGTGGTAGAGATCAGCGGCGGCGGTGAAACCGAGCTGGTGGGATTGCTGTTTCCGGGACCAATGAGCGCCGCCGCGACCGGTGGCGGCGCGCGGTACACGGTCGAGGGAACTGCGCAAATTCCGACACTCGATGCTGCCTGGCCCGAAATGTGGCGGGCGGCGGTGCTGTCCCTCAAGGGCGATTTGCGTCTGAGCGGGGTGACGACCTCGATCGGGCCGGGCGTTCTGTCCGCAGATATCGGTTGGGAGCTGCGCGGCGACAATGGCAGCTTGCAGATCGACCTGCTGCGCCCTGCCCAACTGGTCGTGCAAGGGATCGCACCCGAGATCCAGGCGGCGCTGCACCTTCTTGACGTGGATGGGGTTGCACCGGATCTCTCCGTCGCACTGTCGGCTTCAGGGCCTGTCTTGGCGTGGTCGCCGGAGGGGGATGGCGGCATCGCGGAAATCGCGGGCGATATTGCTGTTGAGTTCGGCGGCGCAACGGCCGGGATCCGTGCAACCGCGACAGCCGGGTTTGACGCATCCTGGCGGTTGTCGACCCCCGCCTCGGTCGCGTTGCATGTCGGGGCAACGGCGTTTGCCTTCTCCGGGGCCGAGGGTGGCGCACTGTTGCGTGAAGCCGAATGGGACGCTGCCGGGTCGCTCACCCCGGATGGAGAGGTGGACCTGCAGGGTTCACTTGGCGCCGAGGTGCGCGACGTCAACTTCGCAGGATTCAAGGCCGATACTGCGGGCATCGATGGGAATGTCCGCGTGCGGCAGATGGCCGGCCGCTGGTCACTTGCTGTCGCGCCGGGCTTGACGATCTCCATGGAGGGTGTCGCGGTGGCCGACCGCCTGGAGATCGGCGAGCCCGTGCTGCTGACCACGGATCGCCTCGACGTGTCGGGCGGCGATGCGGACGCGAGGATCGAGATGTCGGCCTGGTCGAGTGAGGTGACCGGCGTGTTGTTGGGCAGCGAGGGTCAAGAGGTCGCCTTCGCTGACGCCGGAAGCCGCATGACGCTTTCGCTCGGGCTGGGAGAACGGAGCGAAGGGGAAATCCGGCTCGAGGATACGCAATTGACGCTGCCGGGAGAGGCGATCAGCCTGAATGCTATCTCCGCTAGGTTACCCCTTGGCCCACCCAGGGGCGCGGCCGGGGAAGCGGCGGAGTTAACCCTCTCCGGCGAGGTGCATGACCGCGGCCGGGTGGCTCGGTTTAGCCCATTCAAGATCGACCTTGAGGGTGAACGCAACGGCGAGCTTATCTCTGTCTCGGGCGCGCTCGAGACATTGAACCGAGCGGTTCGCCTCCCCGTTACGGGTTCGGCCGACGTCGTCGAGATGACCGGCAAGATGAATGTCGGCCCGACCCGCCTCACGTTCCGCAAGGGCGGATTGCAGCCCAGTGCGCTGAGCCCGAAATTGGTCGCGCTTCGCGACGTGGCAGGTGCAGTTCGCATCAACGCCGAGTTCGACGTCGCTGCCGACGGGGCCTTGCGAGCCGGGGCGGAGCTTTCCTTCGACGACCTCTCAACCCGGACCGGTGACGTCGAAGTCGCCGGGCTCACGGGCGCGGTCAGGCTCAGCCAACTTTCGCCGCTTGCCACGGCGGGGCCTCAGCAACTGAAGGCCCGTCGCCTGATTGCGGGCGTGCCGGTCGACCGACCACGGGCGCAGTTTACGATCCTGCCCCGGCGTAGTAGTGTCTCGGTGCAGATTCACAATGCTGTGGGCGAGGTCGCGGGCGGCGAGATCGCGGTCGAGGATGTGCATTGGGACAGCACAGCGAAAACCAACGCCTTCGACGTCCGGGTTCGCGATGTTGAGATCGACCGCCTTCTGCGGGACTGGCAGGTCGAGGGAATTTCGGGGACCGGCCGCATCTCGGGCGTGATCCCGGTCCGGATCGGACCAACGGGCCTCACCGTCGCGGACGGCCGGCTTGATTCGGCGGGCGCCGGCGCGATCCGGGTCGACTGGGGATCGGCGCGTGAGACGCTGGTGAACTCGGGGGAGCAAGTGGCGCTGACTGTGAACGCGCTGGAGGATTTCGGCTACGATTCGCTTTCAATCAAGGTTGATCAGCCCGATGCCGGCGCTTTGACGCTTGCGATTGGCCTGGAGGGCGCCAATCCCGCGGTGCTCGAGGGATACCCGTTTCGGTTCAACATCAACCTCAGCGGAGAGCTCGCACCGATCCTTGAGGCCGTGCGCGAGGGACGCCGGATCGGCGCGGACCTCCTTCACGGCGGCTTTGGCTCTTCGCAGTGAGGAAATTGTCTCGACCGCCGCCGGGATTGCGGTATGTTTGCGTATAATCTTAGGCGTCCCGCATGATCCAAGGTGCAACTTGATGGTTTTGACCCGCTCCGTTCTGTTTCTTGGCTCCGCAATCGCGCTCGCGGCGTGTCAGCCGACCGTGCGCGTCGAGGCGCCAAAAGAACCGATCACCATCAACCTCAACGTGAAGATTGACGCGGAGGTCCGGGTCAAGCTCGAGGAACAGGCCACAAAGGACATCAAGAATGCGCCGGACCTTTTCTGAACGGAGATTTGAAATGCGCCCGTTCCTGAAACTTTTCATCGTGCTCGCAGTGGCGGCTGCGGCTCTCTGCGCGGCTCCTGGCCCGGCAAGGGCCGACGAGCAGTTGGACGCCTATCGCGCCAGCGGAGTGATCGCCGAGCGTTTCGACGGCTATGTGGAGGTACGCGACGCCAATGCACCGAGCGAAGCGCGCGCTTTGGTCGCCGACGTGAATGCCAAGCGGCGGGCGCTCTACGATCAGCGAGCCAGCGGGTCGAACGTGCCGGTCGCAGAGGTTGGAAAGGTCTTCGCCAACAAGATCGTTGAGACGGCTCCGCCCGGCACCTACTTCCGTCAGCCGAGCGGCAGCTACGTCAGGAAATAGTGGCGCCTCTGAAGCGGTCTCTGGCGGCCCAGCTCCCTCTGAGTATTCGATCAATCTCTCTCACTCTTCACTCTGCCGCAAACAGAGCGATCCGGTGCGCGGTGCTGTGGCCCGCGCGTGCTGTGCCACGGTACGGCTATAATGGAACCAGCGGCCCCATCCAGGAAGCGCGCTGACGATTGGCTGAATGATGGCTTCCTATCCATCCGGATTGTTCATGACCGACCGATCAAAT
The DNA here is from genome assembly GCA_035527255.1 of Thermohalobaculum sp. GTDB lineage: Bacteria > Pseudomonadota > Alphaproteobacteria > Rhodobacterales > Rhodobacteraceae > Thermohalobaculum. The sequence goes on from DATLAW010000136.1 coordinate 4,054, forward strand.
GGCGGATCTTGGTCAGAAATGGAAGCCCCGAACACGTCGAGTGACTATCTGGTTTGCACAGCGATATAGCCATCCTTTGCCCCAACCTCTGAGCAGGATCTTCTGGATTTGAATGCCAGCGTACCACCCGAAGGCAGACATTGCCTTATCGTTCGCAAATCGGCTTGGTGAAACATGGGCTACGTCGACTCTTGGCACGAATGAGAAGTTCGGCGCCTGCCCGATCTAGGTCGGCCCACCGCCGCATTGCCGACATTCGCGCCTGAATGGCGGTTTATAGCCGGATGGGCGCTACATCGGCTTCTACAACGGGCGACGACCACATTCATCGCTTGACGGCAAAACCCCAGATCAGGCTTACTTCAACCCGCTGACGCCGGTATTGGTGGCAGCGTAACCCAGGCGGAAATCCGCTTAAGGAACCCCTGGAAACTGTTCAAACAAACCGAGCCACCTCTCCGTGCACCAAACTCAGGCGGGTAAGCAGTTCGCGTTCGCGGCATTTCGACACTCGCTTCCGTAAATCAGACTTTGCCCGCAAATCCAGCGGAACGCGAGGCTGACTTTTGCCCGGCTATGTCGGAAAGTTGACAGCACCAGCTGTGACCCGAACGCTCGCAACCAACTTTCATGTCCCCTAAAATTTCGCATCGGGCTCTCAGCGGCAAAGTAGACGGGCTGCGGCGCGGGCGATGAAACTCAAGCCGGACCGGACACCGATGCACGTAACATCAATAGCTCCTCGTATAGCGCTGCCGGCAGGGTAACCCCTTCGCGCGCCGCCCGATCACGTTGCGCAAACCGTCGCTGCCCCGGCAGCCGGGAATCTGGCTGCGCCTCGATGGCGGCGATGAGATCTTCGAGCCGTGACCCGAAGCGCCCGGCCGAGAACGGGCCCGGGTCAATGGCCAGCATGAACTGCCCGGCCCGCGGTGGCGCGCCCTCGGCGCTGAAGTATGAGCTCGACTCGAATCCGAAGCACGACGCTGACAATGCGGCAGCGAGGATTTCCACCATCAGCACGAGCTGCGCCCCCTTCGCATCCCCCATCGGGGCCAGAGTGCCCGCCATCGCGGCCTTCGCATCCGTGGTGGGATTGCCCTGCGCATCGAACGCCCAACCCTCCGGGATGGGTTCTCCGGCTTCGGCCGCCACGTTGATACGCCCACGAGCCACTTTGCTCAGACTCATGTCGATGATCAGCGGCGGATGCCCATCGCGCGGGGCGGCGAAACCGATCGGATTGGTGCCGAACAGGCCGCGGTTACCACCCCACGGCGCAATCGCCTGCGGGCTATTGCCTAAGCTCATGGCAATAAACCCGGCCCGGGCAAGTGGTTCAATATGGTGACCGATGACCCCGGAATGGTGCGAGTTGCGAATGGCGACCGCCGCGATCGGCGCGTGTGCCAGGCTCTCTACAAGCGCGCGCCGAGCCATCTCGATCGCCGGATAGGCAAACCCGTCATGGGCGTCGATAATGGCCGCCGTATTGCCCAGCCGGATCAGCTCGGGCGTCGCGCGGCCATTGACCTTGCCGCTTCTGGCCTGAGCGGCATACGAAGGCACCCGCGAAGCGCCATGACCCTTTTGCCCATCTGCTTCCGCCGCGACCAGGGCCCGCGCCACAGTTTGCGCATGGCCTTCGGCCGTGTCGTGCACCACCAAGATAGCGACGATCAGCCCGTGCAACTCGGCCAATGAAAGCGTCTTGTCGGTCATTGGCCCGGTACCATTGCACGTACCGACGGAGTGTTCATGATCACTAGCCCCTTCTTTCGCGGCGTCTCCGAATAATCGATCATTTCGACAATTGGCCGGGTTCCACCCTTGGCAATTGCGCCAAGGGACGTCTCCTCAAGCGTGGTCAAGCTGCCCTCGATGTTATCCGGCGTGGGGTTGGTGTTGTCCATGGCTGACAAGATCGCAACCACATTGCGGACGCCGACGCGCCTGGGCCATTCTGAAGAAAGTGGAGGCGTTCTGCGATAGATTCTTGATTGCAGGAGGCACGAATGTTCAAGCAGAATGGAAACAAGGGTCGCCGGTTTGGTGCGGCGTTCAAATAGGAAGCGGTACGTCTCGTTCATACGAGCGGTCGGACCCAGCGACAGATCGCTGGTGACCTTGGCATCAGCATCAGCGCGCCCGGGCGCTGGGTTACGGACTTGCGCGAGACAGATTTGTTTTCCGGCAAACTGGTGTATCTTTTTTCCGGCGTTGACACGCCGCTATCGTGGCGCCTTGCGTCTCAGAGGAACTTCGATGCTCCAACACCATCCGCACCGCGCGGGCGCGGACCTCCGGTGCATATCGTTTCGCCATCTTGCTCTTTGTCATGACCGTCATCCTTGTCAGGTTTCAAGTCTCCGGTGAAACCGGGGCGGTTCAATCATCTCCTCTTGCTCACACTCATCATGTAGAGCTGAGACTATTGAAACCGTCGCATCTGGTTCGAAACCCGCTTCATGGTCAGTGGCGACCTTTCGGTCTGCTTTCATCAACAGCTCAATGGATACTGGAGGCACTATTTTCTTCATGGCGTCGAGTTTCGTCATGGCGTCGAGGATACGGTGATCGCTATCGCGCCATCAGCGAGGGCAACTATGTGATCATCTACCGAACCGAAGAGGCCGACCGTGAGACACTGGTGATCATCATCGCCGTGATGGGGCTGACGCCCAGACAACATTCCTCTGGCGGCAAAGAGTGGTTGGGGCGCACTTCGAAGATGGGTCAGCGTGATCTGCGACGGCTGCTGATCACCGGCGCGATGGCTGTCGTTCGATGGGCGGCGCGGCGCGGGGCGCCGGAAGGAAGCTGGCTTTGGAGGATGCTGCAGAGAAAGCCAC
>DATLAW010000137.1:0-14383 GCA_035527255.1 Thermohalobaculum sp.
CAGGTCATGATGCTGCCATCCACAGTGTACAGTTGCTCGCGCATGTCTACCCGTGGAAACTGCTCGGCAAATCCGGGCATCCATGACCAGTGGGTAGTCGCCATGCCGTCGCCGAGAAGCCCGGCGCGGGCCAGCACATAGATACCCAATTCGACGGCCACCAACCGAACACCCTTGCGGTGCAGTCGCCGCAGCCAGGTCAGCAGGGCGGTGCTGTGGTAGTGCTCGGCGCCCCAACTGCCGCAGATGAGCACGGTTGACGGATCGCCCGCCTCGGCCAGCTTCGCGGTGGCCTGGCGCATTCCGTTGCTGGCGACCACGTCGCCTGCCTCGGCGGACAGATATTCCCAACGGTACAACGTCCTGGGTGCTAAATAGTTGGCGATCCGCATCGGCTCGAGCAGCGCGGCCATCGACATCATATTGAAGCGTGGCAGCAGGACGAAGGCGACGTCGGTCGGCTCCGGCTTTTCTTGTGGGCCTATTCTTGGCATTCCTCGCCTCCCTGTTGCTGGCAGGTTAGCGATAAACAGACCCGTCGAAAAATAAAAAATTGTGGCGATTAATTCGTAGATCGTTCCACGACGGCGGAACACACTATTGCGAAATAACTCGGGAGGGTTGCCGTGAACTACGACGTGATTGTTACCTGTGCGGTGACCGGGGCCGGGGATACGGTCGGGCGGCATCCGAGTGTTCCGGTGACCCCGCGCCAGATTGCCGATGCGGCGATCGAGGCGGCGAAGGCAGGTGCAGCCATCGCCCACATCCATGTCCGCAATCCCGAAACCGGCAAGGGCTCGCGCGATCCTGAATTGTTCAAGCAGGTGGTCGACATGGTCCGGTCCAGCGACACCGATGTTGCGATCAACCTGACCTCCGGCATGGGCGGCGATTGGGTTCCCAGTGACGAAGATCCGGCGATGCCCGGCCCCGGCACCGACATGATCGGTCCGCTGGAACGATTGGCCCATGTAAAAGGCCTGCTGCCCGAGATTTGCAGCATGGATTGCGGCACGATGAATTTCGGCAATGGCAACGAGATCTACATCTCGACCCCGCCCTATCTGCGCAAGATGGCCGCGCTGACCAAGGAATGGGGCGTCAAACCCGAGCTTGAAGTGTTCGAGCTGGGCCACATACGCTTTGCCAAGCAGATGATCACTGAGGGTTTGATCGCCGACCCACCGATGTTCCAGATCTGCCTCGGCATCCCCTGGGGTGCTGACCAGACCGTCGATACTATGAAGGTGATGAAGGACGAACTGCCTGCGGGCGCCAGCTGGGCCGGGTTCGGCATCTCGCGGATGCAGATGCCGATGGCGGCAGCCGCCGTGGCAATGGGCGGCAATGTCCGGGTCGGGCTCGAGGATAACGTCTGGCTCGACCGTGGTGTCCTGGCCTCCAACGGCCAGCTCGTCGAGCGTGTCGTTGGTATCATCGAGCGCATGGGTGCGCGGGTGCTGACCCCGGCGGAGGCGAGAGTTAAACTCGGCCTCCGTGGTCAGTGACAGGCGGGTCGTGGAACAAAAGATGGATATGTCTTGCCAGCCTGAAACGGGGGTGCCGGTCGAGCCCCGGCACGACCCGACCACCGGGCTACGGCTACAGGCAGTCGGCAAGAAGTTTGGCGCGTTCATTGCTGTGCGCGGCATTGATCTGCACATTCGGCGCGGCGAGTTCCTGACGTTGCTGGGGCCGTCCGGCTCTGGCAAAACAACGCTTTTGATGATGATCGCCGGGTTCCTCGACCCGAGCGCCGGTGAAATCCTGCTCGACGATCGAACGATCACCCGGCTCGCGCCTGAGAAACGCAACTTCGGTATGGTGTTTCAGGGCTATGCGCTGTTCCCGCACATGACCGTGCGCCAGAACATCGCCTATCCGCTGGAGGTGCGGCGCAAATCCGCCACCGAAATCAGCGCCCGCGTTGGCGAGATGCTGGAGCTGGTCCAGCTCGGGCAATTCGCCGACCGCCTGCCGCGCCAGCTTTCCGGCGGCCAACAACAACGCGTGGCACTGGCCAGGGCCTTGAGTTTCGGCCCGGAGATCCTGTTGTTGGACGAACCCCTGGGCGCGCTCGACAAGAAACTGCGCGGCGAGGTGCAGGCGGAGCTGAAGGCCATCCACCGCAAGGTCGGCACCACCTTCATCTACGTCACCCACGACCAGGAGGAAGCGCTGTCGATGTCCGACCGCGTCGTCATCATGAACCACGGCGAAGTGGTGCAGATCGGCGCGCCGGCCGAGCTGTACGAGCGCCCGGCCTCGGTCTTCGCCGCCGACTTCCTCGGCAAGAGCAATTTTCTGCGCGCCACGGTGATCGAAGCGCGCGGCGCAAACCTGATCTGCGAGATCGCCGGACACCAACTCCGGCAGGACGCCCCCGGCCACCACCTGGCCCCCGGCGCCGCTGTGACCCTGGCGCTGCGCCCGGAGAAAGTCGCGGTCAGCGCACTCCGCGATGCAGGAGACAGCAATGTCCTGTTGGGGCGGGTTGCCAGTGTCACCTATCTGGGCTCGATGCTGGAGGTCGAGATCGAGACCGAGGCCGCCGGACCACTGGTCGCTCAGCTCAACGCATGGCGCAATACTGCATCGCTGGAACCGGGCCAGCCGGTGCAACTGGAGTGGGCGGCGGACGCGGCGGTTATTGTGTCCGAGGACATGGCATAAGCCAGAATTTGGGAGACGGAAGAGGCCCCGAATGACACCTAGCAATGGCCCATGTAAGGGCAAAACAGGAGGAAACGATAATGCAAGACAAGACGTTCTTCAAGGAAATGGCAATCGAGGGCGCCAAGGACTTCAAGGCTGGCCGGATCGACCGGCGCAGCTTCCTCACTATCTGCGTGCTGGCTGGTGTCGCCTCATATGCGGTTTCCATCGGAGATGCCGAGGCGGCGGCCAATGAGGTTGTGCTGTGGAACTGGGGCGGTGACGCCGTCATGTGCCACACCGATTCGATGGGCGCTCCGTTCTCGGCCGACACCGGGCTCGGATTCCGGATCGACACCTCTGGCCCGCTGCAGGGCAAGATCAAGGAGATGGTCGACTCGGGCAACGTCACCGCGGATGTTGCCGACGCAGATGCTTTCGACGGCATAGCACTCGGCCGTTCAGGCCATCTCGAGCCGATCGATTACAGCATCGTCGACAAAGCGAAGGTTCTGGACGGTTTTGCCTGGGAGTACGGCGTCTCGATCATCTTCTACGGCTATGCCTTCATGTACGACACCGAGGCTTTCAAGGATAACCCGCCCACGACCTGGGCCGATTTCTTCGACACCGCGAAGTATCCGGGCAAGCGGTCGCTGTACAAATGGGCCAATGGCGCCATCGAGGCAGCATTGATGGCGGACGGCGTCGCGAAGGATGACGTCTATCCCTGCGACGTCGACCGGGCGCTGGAGAAAATCAAGTCGATCAAGGCCGACACCTTCTTCTGGGGTTCAGGCTCCGAGGCGCAGCAGATGATCGTCAATGGCGAGGTCTCGATGGGCATGGTTTGGCTGAACCGCGGCAAGAACGTCGAGGCCGACACTGGCGGGCGTTACAAGCTCGTCATGAACCAGGCCATCGCCATGCCTGGCGCCTATCTGGTGCCCAAGGGCAACCCGGCCGGGCGCGAGAACGCGATGAAGTTCATCGCCTCATGCCAAACTCCGGAGCGTCAGATCGCGTTGTTTCAATGCCACGGCATGACGCCTTCGAACCCGGAAGCCTTTGCGATGATCCCGGACGAGCTGAAGCAATACGCGGTTACCTCCGAGGAGAACCTGCCGCGGGTGCTGCTGAACGATCCGGTGTGGTGGGCGGACAATGGCGGCGATGCCCTGAACCGTTTCCTCGAGGCGATTGGTTGATCGGCCGACTGGCACAGCGGGGGCACCGGCAATGACGCTCATCGGGAACCGACAGGCGAATGTCTATTGGTTGCTGGTGGCGCCATTGCTGGTGCTTGTCCTCGTCTTCTACGCCTGGCCGGTGCTTGGCATCCTGTGGCTCAGCTTCACCGACCCCGAGCCCGGCCTTGGCAACTATGCTCAACTTTTCGATGGCGGCTCGCTGACGCGGATCTTGTGGAAGACGTTCCGTATCTGCCTGGTCACCACGGTGATCAGTGTCGCCATCGGCTATCTCATCGCCTATGCGATGACCCATCTGGGGCGGCGCGAGCGTTCCTGGATGTTGGCGCTGGTGCTGGTGTCGTTCTGGGTTTCGGTGCTGGTGCGGGCCTTTGCCTGGTTGACCCTGCTGAGCCGCAACGGCCTGGTGAACGGGGCACTGATGGGCGCTGGTCTGACGGACGAACCTCTAGCATTGGTGCGCAACGAGTTGGGCGTGCTGATCGGCATGGTCCACTACATGATCCCCTATGCGGTGCTGCCGATCCTCGCCAACATGCAGGGGATCGATCAGCGGGTTGTCAGCGCCTCGCGCGGGTTGGGGGCTGGAGCGCTATATACCTTCGCCCGCATCTACCTGCCGCTCAGTCTGCCTGGCATCTTTGCTGGCGGGCTGTTGGTATTCATCATCTCGCTCGGCTTCTACGTCACCCCGGTGCTGCTTGGCGGCGGGCGGGTGCTGATGGTGGCCGAATATGTCAGCGTGCAGGTGCTGGTGACCGTGCAATGGGGCACGGCGTCGATGCTGGCGACGATGCTGCTAATCGGAGTGTTCGCGCTGATGTTAACCTTGTCGCGCTTCATGCGGATCGGTGAGCTGTTCGGGGCACGGGCATGAGCAATGGCCCTGTCCTCGGCTCGAGCACGCTGCGCTGGGGTGCCTGGGCGGCCCTGATGTTTCTGGTGCTGCCGGCGCTGGTGGCCCTGCCGGTGTCGCTGACGCCGAAGCGCTTCCTATCGATGCCAACCGACACGCTGTCGTTCAAGCACTATGCCAACCTGCTGAGCAGCCCCGAATGGCTGTCGAGCATCTGGCAGAGTCTGGTGATCGCAGTCTTCGCCGCCACTATCGCCACGGTTTTCGGCACGCTGTGCGCCATCGGCCTATGGCGGCTATCGTCGCGGGCGGCGGAGGCGATCCGCGGGTTCCTGCTGCTGCCTCTGATCATCCCGCCGATCATCTCGGCGATGGCGTTCTACCGGGCCTGGGTGAAGCTGGACCTGCTGGACAGCTATCTCGGCATGATCCTGGCCCATGCGATCCTGGCGGCGCCGATGGTGCTGATCACCGTATCGGCGGCGCTGGCTAATTTCGATCTACGGCTGGAGCAGGCCTCGCGGAACCTTGGCGCCCCCCTCAGCACGACGCTGCGGCGCGTGGTGCTGCCGTCGATCTGGCCTGGCATTCTGGCGGGCGGAGTGTTCGCCTTCATCCTGTCCTGGGACGAGATCGTGGTTGCGCTGTTCATCGCCAAATTCCGCATCATCACGCTGCCGCGCCGCATGTGGGACGGCATCCGCGAGAACACCGACCCCACGGTCGCCGCCGCCGCCGTCGTGCTGGTCGCGGTGACCGTACTCGCCCTCGCCCTGGCGGCATGGAACGCCCGCCGGGGCAAAGCCATCGATACTTGAGGAGCATATCTTGGATCTCGAATTGACCCCCGAGCAGGAAATGCTGCTGTCTACCGTGAAGCGCTTCATGGCCGAGGAATTGCATCCACATGAAGCCGAGGTCGATCGGCTGGGCACGGTTCCGATCGAGCTTGGCCGCCATATCGAGCGACGCGCTATGGAAGCCGGTCTCTATGCCGCCAACCTGCCTGAGGCAGTCGGCGGCGGCGGGCTAGATTACCGCTCGATGGCCATCGTCGAGCGTGAGTACGGCAAGACCAGCCATGCGCTGCACTCGTGGATCGCGCGCCCGACCGAGATATTGCTGGCTTGTCGCGACGGTCAGGTCGATCGCTATCTCGCACCTTGTGTTCGAGGCGAAAAGCGCGAGTTATTCGCCCTCACCGAGCCCGAAGCCGGGTCCGACATCATGTCGATGCGCTCGAACGCCCACCGCGATGGCGATGACTGGGTGCTGAATGGCTCAAAGCATTTCATCTCCGGCCCAGCAATGCCGGACTTCGCCATCGTCTTAGCTGCGACCGGCGTTGACGAGACCGCGCGCGGGCCGCGCAAGCGGATCACCGCCTTTCTCGTCGATGTCGGCACGCCCGGCTTCGAAATCGCCGAGGGTACCCGCTGTGTCAGCTATCGCGGCTACCATACCTTCCGACTGGATTTCACCGATGTCCGGCTCGGCCCTGACCAGATACTGGGCGAGGAGGGGCGCGGGTTGGAACTTTCCGGCAAGTGGTTGGGAATGGGCCGGATCTGGGTTGGCGCCACCTGCTGCGGCAAGGCAGAGCGGCTGTTCGGTCTGGCGGCGGAATGGGCTGCCTCGCGCCGCCAGTTCGGCCAGCCAATCGGCAGTTTCCAGGCCACTGGCTTCAAGCTGGCAGACATGGCGACCGAACTTAAGGCGGCCGACCTGCTGGTCATGAACGCCGTCGACAAGGCCGAAAAGGGCACAATGACCGATGCCGACGCGGCCATGGTCAAGCTGTTTTGCTCCGAGATGCTGGGCCGGGTCGCCGACAACACGGTGCAAATCCACGGCGGCATGGGGCTGATGGAGGAGTTGCCGGTGCATCGCCTGTGGCGCGACTCGCGGCTCGAGCGGATTTGGGACGGCACCTCCGAGATTCAGCGCCATATCATCACCCGCTCGATCCTCCGGCCGCTTGGCGCATGACGCCGGCCCGCCGCCAAAACCTGCTGCGGCTGCTAAAACCGCGCCATGTCGCCCTGATCGGCGGGCGTGACGCGGTGACGGTGGCGGGTGAGCTGGCGCGTATCGGCTATCCCGGCCCGATCTGGCCAGTGAACCCCAGCCGGACCGAGATTGGCGGCCATCCCTGCTTTGCCCGCATCGAGGACCTGCCGGAGCCGCCGGATGCAACCTTCCTGGCCATCCCGCGCGAGGCCGCCATCGAGGCCGTTGCCACCCTCAGCCGCATCGGTGCGGGAGGAGCTGTCTGCTACACCGCCGGCTTTGGCGAAACCGGGCCCGAGGGCGCCGATGCCGAGGCGCGGCTGATCGCGGCCGCGGGTGACCTGGCGATTGTCGGGCCAAATTGCTACGGCGTGCTGAACTATATCGACCGTGTCGCCCTGTGGCCATTCGCGCATGGCGGAAAGAGTTCCATACAAAGCGCTGCTATCATTACACAAAGCGGAATGTTGTCCTCCGACCTGACGATGAGCCAGCGCTCGGTGCCGTTCGCCTACATGATCTCGGCCGGAAACCAGTCGATCCTAACGCTGGAGGACTTCACCGATTTCCTCGCCGAACAGCCCGAAGTGCGCGCCATTGGCCTGCATATCGAAGGGCTGAAGGACATTCCCGCATTCGAGCGCGCCGCGCTGAAGGCGCTGGAGCGCGGCGTGCCCATCGCCGCGCTGAAGACCGGATCCTCTCAGATTGGCAGCCGCCTGACGGTCAGCCATACCGGCTCGCTGTCGGGCACCGACGATCTATACCAGGCCCTGTTCGACCGGCTCGGCATCATCCGGGTCACCAACCCGGCGCAGCTGTTGGAGACACTGAAATTTATCTGCATCGCTGGTATCCCGAAAGGCAATCGAGTCGCCGGGTTCACGTGCTCGGGTGGCGGCGCGACCATGCTGGCCGACCATGCCGAGACAATCGGGCTGGAATTCCCACAGCCCTCCGCTGCCACTGCGACTGAACTCCGCCGCTTGCTGCCGCCGACCGCGGCTGTCTCCAACCCGCTGGATTACACGACCCCGATCTGGGGCGTCAGCGAACGCACCGGGCCGGTCTTCGCCGCGGCATTGAGCTACGGATACGACGCGGCGCTGATCGTGCAGGACTACCCGCTGGCCGGGTTGGACGAAAGCAAACCGCATTACCTAAACGATGCCAAAAGCTTCATCGCAGCTGCTGCCGCCGCATCAATCCCCGCAGCCGTATGCAGTACCCTGCCGGAAAACCTCGACCGCGAGACCCGCGACATGCTTACCTCCCATGGCGTCGCACCAATGCAGGGCCTGCACGAGACGCTGAACGCTATTGCCGGAGCCGCGTGGCATGGCCGCCGCCGCAGGCAAATCTTCGACGAGGGGTGCGAGCCGCTGATCGCCATATTTCCGTCGGACACCGCTAAAATCATCCACGAGGCCGCCGGAAAGTTGTATCTGCGCGCCGCCGGGCTGGCGGTGCCGGATGGCACCGTTAACACCGGTGCAGACGCGCCCGAGGCCTCTGCGCGTCTTGGTTTCCCCGTCGCCCTCAAGATGGTCAGCCCCAACCTGCCGCACAAAACCGAGGCCGGTGCCGTACGCCTTAACCTGAGGGACATCCGCGACGTTCAGGCGGCAGTCACCCAGATGCGCGCCGACGTTACCGCCCACGACCCATCAGCCGCAACCGACTGCTTTCTGGTCGAGCGAATGGTTGAGCCGCCGATTACCGAGCTGATGGTTAACGTCCGCACCGATTCGCAGTTTGGTCTGGCCATGACGATTGCCAGCGGCGGCGTCTTGGTCGAAATGCTCGACGACGCGGTGACGCTGCTGCTGCCCGCCAGTCGCGCCCAGATCGAGCGGGCGCTGGGGGGCCTGCGGATTGCCCGCTTGCTGGACGGCTTTCGCGGGCGGCCTGGCGCCGGCCGGAAAGCGGCTATTGATGCCCTGCAGCAACTCGCCGACTACGCGGCCGTCCATCGCGAGATCACCGAGATCGAGATCAACCCGCTGTTCGTACACCCGCATAGCGTTGTCGCTGTCGATGTGTTGATGCGCGTTGCCAGCGAATAAGTCGATCCGATTGGTTTACGGGTGGGCGTCGTCAAAGGCTGCCTGTGGTCTGTTCAGGCATTGGCGGCGGTGAGCGTTCGAGAACTGATCAGCCGTTCTTTGCCAATCTGCTGCCCAACAGATCGCCGGATTCGATCAGGATCGGGTAGGCGATGGAGGAGAACAGCGAGTTGATCTGCTTCAGGGCGCGGATCGTCTCAAGGTGGATTTCGCTGGTCTCGATGCTTTCGACCGAGCCACCCTGGAGACGGCGAAGATGCCGCTCCTGGCTGCGCAGTTCCACTTCGCGCATCCGGTCTTTCTCCTCGATCAACTCGCGGGCTGACTGGCGGTCGCCCGAGACAAGAACATTCAGCGCAAGTTGGATATTGGCCATCACCTGGGAATGCTGATCGGTCAACTCGCGCCAGCCTTCGTCCGAGAAGGTCAGTTGTTTGTCGCGCCGCTCGCCAACCAGTTTCAGCAGGTTCTTGGCGATGATATCGCCGACATGCTCGAGGTTAATCGCAAAGTTGGCCAGGATCATGCTGCGCTGGGCCTCGTCGGCACCCAGCGCGCTGCGGTTCATTTCCGCCAGGTACAGCTTGATTTCCGAGTTGGCCCGGTTGACCTCCTGATCAAGGTTACGCAGTTCCTTGACCTTTTCCTTGTCTCCGGTCTCGTACAGCTCCATCACCGGACGCAGCATCACCTCGACAATCTCGCTGAGGCGCAGCAACTCGCGGGTCGCGCTGGCGAGCGCCAGACGGGGCATGTGCAGGACCGAGCGATCGAGCGTGCTGACCCGGTTGGCCAGCAGATCAGTCGGCTCGACAATTGCCGCAGCGTCGGGCAACAGGCGTATAAGGACCGGCTCGAGCAGTCCAACGAACGGCACGCAGACCAGCACGATTGCAACGTTGAAGGCGACGTGGAGCATGACGATTTGCCCGGCCGGGCTGCTGGCCAAAAGCTCGATCGGGATATCGACCTGCCTGAGGATCAGCAGGGCCAATACCGATCCGGCACCACGGAACACCAGATTGCCGATCGGGATCCGCCGGGCCACCGGTGCGGCGGCCCGGGTCAATCCGACCGGGATCAGCGCACCACCACAATTGGCACCCAGCACCAATGCGATGCCAAGTTCGACCGGCACCAGCCCCTGTGCGGCCATGCTGGCGACCAGCAATATTGCGGCGACACTGGAATGGACCAGCCAGGCGAACAGCGCCCCGAGCAGGAACGAGGTGAAATAGTCGGCGCGCAGATAGCTGACGATTACCGGCAGCGCTTCGCTTTCACGCAGCGGCACGGTCGCCTCCCCGACCATCTTCAACGCCACGAGGATCAGCGCGATGCCGACCAGGATGCGCCCGGTTTGCTTGACGTTGCGTGCAGTGCTCTTGAGGAACATCCAACCGCCGGCAAGCAGCAGGAACGGGGTTAGCCAAGAGAGGTCGAACGACAGGATCCGCACCACCAGCGCCGAACCAAGGTCGGCCCCTAGCAGCATGGTCAGGGCGGTGCCAAACTCGACCAGCCCGCTGGCGGCAAAGCCGGAGGCGAGAACGCCAACCGCCGTGGCGCTTTGCAGCACCATCGCCACCGCAGCACCGAGCCCGACCGCCTGGATCTTGCTGCCCTTGGCCTGGCGCAGGGTCCGCTCCAACGCCGCGCCATACGCCCGCTCGACCCCGGTACGGACCATCCGCACCGCCCACAACAGCAGCGTCACCGCGCCAGCGAGGTGGAGGAACATCAGCGTAACGTTCATTTTAGTCTAACTCCCGTTAGGCAAAGGCAGGGGCAACAGGTGGCGCGCACCATCGAACTTTCTATTATGTCACCGACTTTGGCGCGTGTCTGGTCAATTGGGCTTTCCTCATTGTCACAAATCTGTTTCGGTAGGTATTAGACCGCCGGGTTAAAGATTCTGGAACAACGGCCCTGATCGGTCAGGGCGACCACTCCGGCGGTATCTCAAGGGAGGATACAATGAAACAACTTCTTTCGATGACACTTGCCGCTGCACTGGCTTTCGCTGGAACCGCGCAAGCCGAGTTCGCGCTCGACAGCCGTTATACCGACGCCGACGGCGATCTGATCGCGGATATTCCGACCGATGCGTCGCAGCTGGTCGATCCCGATACGCTGATCTTCGCCTATACGCCGGTCGAGGATCCGGCGGTCTACGCCGTGGCCTGGTCGGACTTCCTGACCCATATGGAGGCGGTTACCGGCAAGAAGGTGCAGTTCTTCCCGGTCCAGTCCAACGCCGCCCAGATCGAGGCGATGCGCGCCGGGCGCCTGCATATCGCCGGTTTCAACACCGGATCGAACCCGATCGCGGTGGCCTGCGCCGGGTTCCGCCCGTTCACCATCATGGCCAAGGAAGACGGCTCGTTCGGCTACGAGATGGAGATCATCACCTATCCGGGTTCTGGCATCGAAAAGGTCGAGGACATCAAGGGCAAGTCCCTCGCCTTTACCTCACAGACCTCGAATTCGGGCTTCAAGGCGCCGTCGGCGATCCTGAAGGCGGAATACGGCATGATCCCCGAGCGCGACTTCGAGCCGCTGTTTTCGGGCAAGCATGACAACTCGATCCTGGGCGTCGCCAACAAGGACTATCTGGCGGCCTCGATTGCCAACTCGGTGCGCGACCGGATGGTCCTGCGCGAAGTCATCACGGCGGACCAGGTGGTCACGATCTACAAATCGCAGACCTTCCCGACCACCGGATTCGGCACCGCCCATAATCTGACGCCCGAGTTGCAGGAAAAGATCAAGGAGGGGTTCTTTAGTTTCGAATGGGAAGGCACCTCGCTGCAGGAGGAGTTCTCGAAGTCCGGTGAGGGACAGTTCATCCCGATCACCTTCCAGGAGCATTGGGCGGTGATCCGGCTGATCGACGAGGCCAATGAGGTCTCCTACACCTGCCAGTAAGCAGTTCTGATCCGGGGCGGCGCGACGAGATTGCGCCGCTCCGGAATTCGAGTTGTCATGCCCGTGCTTGACACGGGCATCCAGGTCTTGAGCGGTTGATCTGAAGACTGGATTGACGGGTCGAGCCCGGCAATGACCAAAAAGGGGGCGCGGCTTTGCTCAGGATACAGGGGCTATCCAAGACCTATCGGACCGGCGACAAGGCGCTGAATGGTGTCAGCTTCGAGGTGCCGTCAGGCCAGGTCGTCGGCCTGATCGGGCCGTCAGGCGCCGGTAAATCGACCCTAATCCGCTGCATCAACCGGCTGGTTGAGCCGACCGCCGGTTCGGTGCATCTGGGCGATCTGGACGTCACCGCCATGTCGCGGGGGGACCTGCGCCGGGCGCGGCGGCGGATCGGCATGATCTTTCAGGAATATGCGCTGGTCGAGCGACTGACGGTGATGGAGAACGTGCTGTCCGGGAGGCTGGGCTATGTACCATTCTGGCGCTCGTTCACCCGGCGCTTCCCGAATAGGGATGTCGAGAAGGCGTTCCAGTTGATCGAGCGGGTCGGCCTGACCGACCAGGCCGACAAGCGCGCCGACGCGCTGTCCGGCGGCCAACGCCAGCGGGTCGGGATTGCCCGGGCGCTGGAGCAGGATCCGGAGTTGTTGCTGGTCGACGAGCCGACCGCTTCGCTGGACCCCAAGACCTCGCGCCAGATCATGCGGCTGATCCTCGAGATCTGCCAGGAGCGTGACCTGCCCGCGATCATCAATATCCATGACGTGGTGCTGGCGCAAAGCTTCACCCAGCGCATCATCGGCCTGCAAGCGGGCGTGGTGGTGTTCGACGGCCCGCCGGACGAACTGGACGACGCGGTCCTGACCCGCATCTATGGTGAGGAGGACTGGACCGCCATGCGCCGCCAGGACCGCGACGACGAGGATGACGGCGGCGGCGAGAGTGCGCGCGAGCGCGAAGAACGCCTCGCCGGGTTGGTCTGAGCCATGGCGAACGCCACGACGCAATCGACGGCGCCGCGACGCTGGAAGCGCGCGCCGATCCTGATCCAGGATGCGCGCTGGCGGATCGCGATCTATGGCGGCGGGGTGCTGTACCTGATCGCCGCGATTGCCTCGCTGGAGGTCAACTGGGAGCGGGTCTATCGGGGGCTCGATCGCGGCTGGCGCAT
Organism: Thermohalobaculum sp.; assembly: GCA_035527255.1. Lineage (GTDB taxonomy): Bacteria > Pseudomonadota > Alphaproteobacteria > Rhodobacterales > Rhodobacteraceae > Thermohalobaculum. The sequence continues at coordinate 12,907 of DATLAW010000137.1, forward strand.
GATCCAGGGCTTCCTGACACCTGATTTCACCTCTCGATGGACGGACATCAGCCAAGGGTTGGTGGAAAGCCTGACCATGTCGGTTACCGCGACCGTGGTCGGAGTTATAATCTCGGTGCCGATTGGCATTGGCGCCGCCCGCAATCTGGCTCCGCTGCCGATCTATCTGGTGTGCCGGGCGATCATCGCCATGTCGCGGGCGTTGCAGGAGATCATCATCGCCATCCTGTTCGTGGCGATGTTCGGGTTCGGTCCCTTCGCCGGGTTCCTGACCCTGTCCTTCGCCACCATCGGCTTCCTGGCCAAGCTTCTGGCCGAGGATATCGAGGATATCGACGAGGCCCAGGCCGAGGCGGTGCGCTCGACCGGCGCAAGTTGGTGGCAATTGGTCAACTACGCGGTTCAACCGCAGGTGATGCCCCGGCTGATCGGGCTGTCGCTGTACCGGCTGGACATCAATTTCCGCGAATCCTCGGTGATCGGCATCGTCGGTGCCGGCGGCATCGGCGCGACGCTGAACACCGCCATCGACCGCTACGAGTTCGACTCGGCCGGTGCGATCCTGCTGATCATTATCGCGGTTGTCATGGTGGCCGAATACTCGTCCAGCCATGTCCGAAAGTGGGTGCAGTGATGCCAATTTCGACGCAAGATGGGCAACCGGCATGGAGGCATCGCACCGGCACCCAGGGATTGTTGCTGTGGGCCGGTTGGCTGGCGCTGGTGGCGCTGTTCGTCTTTTGCTGGCTGGTAATGACCGAGAACACCATCTGGGAGTACGTCTACGATGCGCCGTCCAAGGCGGCGGATTTGGGCAACCGCATGTTCCCGCCGCGCTGGTCCTATATGGAAAAACTGTGGTGGCCGATGTGGGATACCCTGAACATCGCCACGCTGGGCACCATGATGGGCATCATCATCGCCGTGCCGGTGGCCTTCCTGGCGGCGCGCAACACCACGCCCAGCGTCATTTTCGTGCGGCCCGTCGCATTGCTGATCATCGTGTCGTCGCGCTCGATCAACTCGCTGATCTGGGCCCTGCTGCTGGTCTCGATCATCGGCCCCGGTGTGCTGGCGGGGGTCATCGCCATCGGGCTGCGCTCGATCGGGTTTGTCGCCAAGCTGCTGTATGAGGCGATCGAGGAGATCGACCAGACCCAGGTCGAGGCGGTCACCGCCACCGGCGCATCGCCCGGACAGGTGATCGATTACGCCATCGTGCCGCAGGTCCTGCCAACCTTCTTCGGGGTTGCGGTGTTTCGCTGGGACATCAACATCCGCGAATCCGCGATCCTGGGGCTGGTCGGCGCCGGTGGGATTGGGTTGCAATTGCAGGCCTCACAGAACGTGTTGGCCTGGCCGCAAGTAACGATGATCTTCATCGTCATCCTGGCCACCGTGGTGCTGAGCGAATGGGTCTCGGCCAAGGTTCGGCATGCAATTATCTGAAGCGCGGGCCCCCGAGCGGCTTGATGCC
>DATLAW010000138.1:0-15321 GCA_035527255.1 Thermohalobaculum sp.
GGAGAACCTGTCAAGTTCCCAATGTCGCGCCAGCTGAACGTGGATCCGTCGAAATCACCGTGGTTGCGCGTTAGGGGATCAGGCACTCAGCCAAAACGGCAGCCGTGAAACACCGGAAAAAGCCACCAAGCCCGCATTACCCAGATGATCATGTAATTTGACGACACCGAACCCGGATTCTGCTATAAGAATCATGCAGTTGGAGCAGATATGGATCAGCGGATATGGCACACCCGATGGGTGAATCGAAACAGGGGTGCCTTCGGGTCGATTTTGACCACCGTCTGAAGCTGGAGTTCCACGGGTCCAAGGTCACTACTGACGCCGGTTTGCTCGCCTATCGAGAGCTTGACGCCTCCGTTGAACTTACTGAGATGGCTGGCGATGTTCTTGCCGACAGTCGTACCGGCAAGAACGGGCGGCATGGCATGGTCGGCCAGTTCCGCCAGTCCGTTTTCGGACGCCTTGGCGGCTACGACGACGTGAACGACGCCGACCGGCTCAGCCTCGACCCGGTCATGCGGTGGATCGTCGGCGGCCATGCCGTCACCAAACAGGCGGCCTCGAGCAGTCAGATGGGGCGCTTCGAGACGGAGGTTCTGGCCACCGAGGAAAACCTCACCGCGCTTGGTGATCTTTCCGGCCGATGGATCGACCGCGTTCATGACCGTTGCCCGCCGAAGAAGATCATTCTCGACATGGACAGCAGTGTCAGCCCAACCCACGGTGCTCAGGAAGGCTCGACCTACAACGGGCACTTCGGTTGCACCTGCTATCATCCCCTGTTCGTGTTCAACCAGTTCGGCGATTTGGAACGGTGCGCCCTGCGTCCCGGCAACGTTCACAGCGCCGATGGCTGGCGCAAGGTGCTGGAGCCGGTAGTGGCACGCTACAAGGAAAGGGATTTGCGTCGGTATTTCCGGGGCGATGCGGCTTTCGCCTCACCGGACATCTATGAGTTTCTGGAAGATGAGGGCTTCCTGTACGCGATCCGTTTGCCGAAGAACCAAGTTCTTCTGGAAAGCATCTGCCATCTGCTCACACGCCCCGTTGGCCGCCCGCCGAACCATGTGCGGCGCTATTACGCCAGCTTCAGCTATCGGGCCAAAAGCTGGGACAAGGCCCGCCGCGTCGTCGCCAAGGTGGAGTGGCACCCCGGCGAACTGTTTGCCCGTGTCGGGTTCATCGTCACCAACCTGTCCCGTTCCGCCGAGCGGGTAACATTGTTCTACAATCAGCGGGGCAAAGCGGAGCAATACATCAAGGAAGGCAAGAACGCGATCAAATGGACGCGGCTGTCATGCCTCAAGTTCTGCAACAACGCCGTTCGGCTCCAGCTTCACGCACTGGCCTACAATCTCGCCAATTTCATGCGGACGTTGGCGTTGCCGAAGGAGGTCGAGCACTGGTCGCTGACCACGCTGCGGGAGAAGTTGGTGAAGATCGGTGCCAAGGTGGTCAGCCATGGCCGCTACGTCACGTTCCAATTGGCCGAGGTGGCGGTGCCGAGGGAACTGTTCCGGAAAATCTTGAGCCTGATCGATGATCTGCGACCAAGACCCGCCCCGGCGTAGGCCGGGGACATCGACGGCGAGGTGAAAACGACAGGAGGGGTGTGTCTGAATGGCGGCAAATCTGGCCAAATGGCCTTCCAACCGAGGGCTGATCTCCAAAATCAGGCCATCGGATGGCTGCAAAGGGAATACAGTTCCCTCGACGGTGGTACGGGGGTATGATCTCCGCAAACCTAGAGGTCATCTGGGCAATGTCGGCCAAGATACCAACGGTAACGTTGCAGACAAAGACCACCAACCGGAAAGGGAGAGAACCATGAGCCACCCAATCAAGATGTTGTTCAAAGTCGCCACCGTGCTTGGCGCGCTCGCCATCGCGAGCTCCGCCCAAGCGGCGCCTGAGTTCAAGCTTCGCTGGGGCCACTACCTGCCGAACAGCCCGTTCGTGCAGATCGAGAAGGACTTCGCCGAGCACGTCAAGGAGCGCACCGGCAGCCGGGTCGAGATCGAGATCACCTTCGCCAGCGGACTCGGCAAAGGCGACGAGCTGATGACGCTGGCCGGACGCGGGGCCATCGACATGGCCTCGGTGGTGCCGGGTTACTACGCCGACCAGCTGCTGTTCTGGAAGGCCTACCAGATTCCGTTCGTCTTCAATTCGCCGCGCCAGGCGATGGAGATCGCGGCCGAGACCTACCAGACGCTGCCGGCCTTCTCGGAGGAGCTGGACAAGTTCGACGTGAAGTTCCTGTTCCATCAGCCGCTGGGCTCGTACTACATGACCGGGCCGGACGAGAATTGCGACAATATCGCGGGGCTGTCGGGCAAGAAAATCCGCAGCTTCGGCGCCGACATCCCGAAGATTTTCCAGGCCATCGACGCGGTGCCGGTCACCGTGGGCTTCGGCGACATCTACGAGGCGGTGCAGCGCGGCACGCTTGACTATTCCTTCATCAACCGCGGCAACATCAATGCGATCAAGGTCTACGAGCCCGGCAAGTATAGCTGCGGCCCGGTGATGTCGATCGTCGGCCACCTGATCGTCATCGGCAAGAAGACCTGGGACAGCCTGCCTGCCGATATCCAGGAGATCATGATCGACGAGGGGCTAAAATCCGGCAAGGCCTATATCGACGACATCGAGAAGGCCGAGATAGCGGCGGGCGAGGCCATGATGGCCAAGGGCGCTGTGATCAAGCCGATGAAGGATGGCGAGATGGCCAAGTGGAAGGCGGCCGCCCCCGACATGCTGCAAGACTGGGTCGATGACATGACCGCGCGCGGCGACGGCGACCGCGCCAAGGAAGCTGCAGACTTCTGGCGCTCGAAGATCGGCAGCTGATCCGCATCTCGAGATCGGCGCGCGGCGGTTTCCCTGACCGGGAGCCGCCGCGCGGTATTTCCCATTGCGCCAAAGGATGCCTGAAACTGTGAGAGTGCTCGCGAAATTGCTTGAGCGGCTCGCCTTTGGAGTGCTGCTGGTGGGCGGGATCGGCATGTTGATGTCGATGTTCCTCGGCGTCGCCGACGTGGTCGGCACCCAGGTCCTGCACGTACCGGTTCCCGGCCCCTTCGAGATCACCGAGAGCACCATGGTCGTCATCGTCTTCGGGGCGCTGACCTATGCCCAGATCCGCCGCGCCCATATCCGGGTCGAGCTGCTGTATACCCGCATGGGGCCGCGGGTGCGGGCGGCGCTGGACGTGTTTGCCGGGCTGTGCGGGCTGGTGTTCTTCGGGTTGCTGCTGTGGCAGGCCTGGATGGAGGCCGCATACAGCCTGAAGATCGGCGAGGCGACTGACGGGCTGATCCGCTTCCCGCTGTATCCCGCCCGGATCGTGCTGGCGGCGGGCACCGGGCTTCTGGTGCTGCGTCTGGCGCTGGACGTGGTCATGGACATTCCCCGTATCGCCACCGGTGCGCCCCCCGATATCGCCGAATCTTTGCTTTCCGACCCGTATTCCGGGCCGGGCAGCGGCGTCTGAAAGGACCGGACCAATGCTCGATCCGGGAACCACCGGCATCATCGTCATGGCGCTTCTGGTGGTCCTGCTGACCGCCGGGGTGCATATCGGCATCTCGCTGGGGCTGGGCGGCATCCTCGGCATGTACCTCGCCATCGGCCCGAACGCCGCCTGGGGGCAGCTGGCGACGATCCCGTTCTCGACCACCAACAACTACGACCTGGCGGTGATCCCGCTGTTCATCCTGATGGGCTCGCTGGCGACCCAGGCGGGGTTGACCACCGATCTCTACAAGGCGGCGCATGCCTGGCTGGGGCGGCTGCCGGGTGGGTTGGCGATGGCCACCACCATGGCCTCGGCGGCTTTCGGGGCGGCTTGCGGCTCGACCATCGTCAACGCCGCCGTCTTCACCAAGATGGCGATGCCCGAAATGACCCGCTTCGGCTACGACAAGCGCCTCAGTGCCGGCTGCATTGCCGCCTCGGGGACGCTGGCCTCGCTGATCCCGCCCTCGATCCTGATGGTGATCTACGCCATCATCACCGAGCAGTCGGTCGGCCGGTTGCTGGTCGCCGGGCTGATACCGGGGCTGCTGTCGGCGGCGATGTATCTGCTGTGCATCTATGTCTGGGTCAAGCGCCGCCCCGAGATCGCGCCGAAGCTGGATTTCGCCATCACCCGGGCCGAGCAATGGCGATCCTTGCGCGGGGTCTGGGGCATCGCCTTCCTGTTTACCCTGGTCATCGGTGGCATTTATACCGGTTGGTTCGTGCCCACCAATGCCGGGGCAGTGGGCGCCTTCGGGGCCTTCCTGATCGTGGCGGCAAAGCGCCGGATGAGCCGGGCGACGCTGATCGACACGTTCAAGGATGCTGGGATCACCACATCGACCATCTTCATCATCGTCATCGGCGGTATCCTGCTGGCCCGGTTTCTGACCTATACCGGCCTGGTCACCGAGATTTCGGACTGGCTGCTGGGGCTGGGCCTGCCGCCGCTGATGTACCTTCTGGCCTTCGCGGTGCTGTACCTGATCCTCGGCATGATGATCGAGCCGATCGCGATCATGGTGATGACGCTGCCGGTGATGTTCCCGATCATGGTCGGCGTCGGCTACGACCCGATCTGGCTGGGGGTGATCTCGATCAAGCTTGCCGAGATATCGCTGATGACGCCACCGGTGGGTCTGAACGTCTACGTGGTGCGCAGCGCCTCGCCGGTGCCGCTGACGCTGGAGCAGGTGTTCGCCGGGGTGATGCCGTTCCTGCTGACGGATCTGATCACGCTGACCTTGCTGATCGCCTTCCCGAGCATCGTGTTGTTCCTGCCTAATCTGATGATGTGAGCGGGTTAGTCCCGGACTTCGCGGAGCGCAGCCGTTAGTCGTGCCAGCGTGGCGGCATGGTCCAGGGCGAGGATTGCCTGAAGGATGGCCTCGACGGACCCATTCGCCATCGCCCGGCTGGCATTCGCGCGAAACTTTGCAATGACCTCGGCGTCCTGCACTGGCCGGTCGGGCGCGCCGCGGACATTGTCGAGCCGGTGGTGGAGGGTCTGGCCGTCGTTCAGGTGGGCCTCGACCAGCGCTTCGAAACGCTGTGGGAATGAATGGCTTTCCATTGGTTGCCATTCGATCTTTCGCGCGACGTCTATAATCATTGGATTGGGCGCCGCGGCGAAGGTCGCGACGTCGACGTGGCCGTCTACCAGTAGCGCCGCCAGGCAATAGGCCAGACCCCATTTGGCGTCGTAGCCGCTGGCCGGGTTTTGGCGCCGGTCCCATGGCTCGCAGATCAGCGGTGCCATCGGCGGTGGAACGTGGCAGGTGATGCGGTTGAAGGTGCCGAGATGCAGCCCGTCATTGATCAGCGCCTGCATCGCTTCGAGGAAGGGGTGAATGTAGTGGCAGCACGGGTACGGCTTGAAGGCGGCATCGGGCAGGTGCCAGATAACGCCCAGATCGTCCAGATGCGCCGACAGCCGCCCGGCCGCTTCAGGGTCGCGGGCGAAGGCGTCGAGGAAGCCGAAGCGGCCCTCGACGATGGTCTCCGGTCCGGTCATGCCGGCGTCGGCCAACGCCACGGCGGCAATGCCGGTATGGGCGGCCCAGCCGGGGTGCAGCGCCTTGACCGTGGAGCCGTCGCTGAGGAACGCCAGCAGGCCGGACGCCTGACTGCCGGCGATGCCGATGGCCGAAACCGCCTGGTCCTCGCCCAGTCCGCTGATGGCCGACGCCGCCACCGCCGCGCCGACAGCGCCGCCGGTTGCCGATATCTGGAATCCGTTGGCCTGGTAGGCGCCGGGTGCGGCGAGGCCGAGGCGGATCATCACCTCCCATGCGGCGATGTAGGCCGCGAGCAGGCGGGGGCCGTCGGCCTGACAGTCCTCGGCCACCGCCAGCGCCGTCGGGGCTGCGACCGACCCGCCATGGACCACCGAGCCGATATGGGTGTCGTCGAATTCCAGCGAATGGATCAGCGCGCCGTTCACCAGTGCCGCCATCGTCGCCGACAGGCCACCGGCGCGTCCGAGCACGCTGGCCGGTCCATCACCGCCACCGATCCGCCGGGCGCCATCGGCCCAGTTGGCCGCAAGCGGAACCGTCGAGGCGGCCAGCCCGACCCCGATGGCGTCGAGCAAATGCAGCTTTGCCGATGCCACGACCGGGGCCGGAACGTCCTCCACCTGCAGCCCCGCGGAGAAACGGACGATGCGTCGGGCGGCGGCGCTCATGCCTCGCCCTTGACCTCGGCGGCGGCGCGCAGGCCGGCGATCCGGCCGAGGCCCAACGCGGTCAGCAGGCCGTTGCCGGAGGCATAGCCGCCAGCGCCACTGCGCCCGCTGATGCCTGCCGCAGCACCACCACCGGCAAACAGGTTTGGGATCACGCCGCCACCGGCCCGCTGGACCCGGGCATAGTTGTCGATCAGCAACCCGCCTTGGGTATGGAACAGCCCCGGCTTGAAGGTAACGATGGCGTAGGGCGGCTGCAATGGCGCCAGCGCGAATTTAGTCCGCCCGAGGGGGTCGGCGACCTGACCCCGAGCCGCCGCGTTATAGGTCTCGATCGTGGCCGCCAGCCCGGCTGGATCGACCCCGCCCGCCTCGGCCAGGGTGCGTGGCGTGTCGGCCCAGAGCACAGCGCCCATCCGGGCCATTTCGGCGTATTCCTCCTCCCGCGTCGCGATGTCGTGGATGCGCCGGTCGTAGATCGCATAGGCGAGGTCGCCCTGCGCCATGACGTTGGGGGCAAAGCCGGAATATCCTGCATCCTCGTTGCCAAAGCGCCGCCCATCGGCGCTGACCAGAATTCCGCCCTTCTCGATGGTGGTCCAGGACAGCAGTTGACCCTGCGGATAGGCCACAGCCGCATAGCCCTGATAGGCGGCCATGTTGCCAAGCGCCGCACCATAGCGCTGGCCCCAGAGCACCGCCTCGCCAGTGCTACCAAGCGCACCGAAGTAATCGGCGGCGGCGATTTCCGGGCACCACTCGCGCACCATCGCCCGGTTGGCGGCAAAGCCATTGGTTGCCAGCAGCACCTTGCGGCAGGCGACCGGCTCGCCAGCGACCAGCGCACCGGTCACCGCGCCGTCCTCGACAATCAGGTCATTAACCGGGTTCCCGACGGCCAGCGGAATATCGCGGTCGGCGACGAAACCCAGCAGATCATCGACCAGATCCTGCCCCCGGCGCGAGCGCGGCGCGTGCAGGCGCTCAACGGTGTGGCCGACGTGTTTGTAGGCAGTGATCAGCTCCATCCGGGCACCCAGCCCGTCGATCAGCCATTCGCACAGCGGCGCCGACTGCTCGGCCATCAGCCGGGTCAGGTCATCGGCATCATGGTGGCCGCTGACAGCGATAAGGTCGGCGACCATCTGCGCCGGTGTGTCGACGATCCCGGCGGCGCGCTGGTATTTGGACCCCGCGCCGGGGATCGAGCCGGTGCTGAGCGACGAGTTGCCGCCCGGCCGGTCGCGCTTTTCCACGATGGCGACGCTGATGCCGGCGTCGTGGGCGGCAATGGCGGCGGCAAACCCGCACGCCCCGGCGCCGATGACCAGCAGATCGACCTCGCTCATGCGGTCATCACTACGACGGTATCAACCCAGCTCCGATCCAATGCCGCTGGCTCCAATGCCATTACCCGGCCCAGTTCCGGGGCCATTGCCGGGTAAGGCCGCGAGACGAGGACGAGGATCTTTGCGCGGATCTCGTCCGGCGTGAACGGCAGGTCAGGGCCGCCCCGGGCGCTGAGCACCTCCTCGGTCAGCTTGGTGCCGTCATCAAGGGTCCAGGTGACGCGGGCGGGGCGGTCGTTCGGCCATGCAGGCTCGGGCTCGTAGGGCGCGAGGGTCACTTTGTGGCGCAGCGCCACCACTGCGGGATTGTCGATGGTTGACGCGTGGAACGCCTCGGCGCCGCCGTCGCCATGCACCGCCGCTGTCGCGGCGATGTGCTGCATCGAGAACTTGGCGCCGATGGTCGTCGGCGGGTTCGGATTGTCCATCGCGCGGGCCCGCCAATGGGTCTGGATATGGATGCCGGCGATCCGGTCAGGGGATGCCTGCTCGCATAATTTGCGGGTCGCCTCGATGGTCGCATGGCCGTACTGGCAACAGGCGAAAACCTTGTGATAGCCGTCCGAGATGGCCCAGGTCTCGCCAAGCCCGCCGGACAGCTCGGTGGCATCAGGCTTGGCCCCGAAGGCGTCGGCGTAGACATCATGCAGGGCTGTCGGCAGGCCGGTGATCCCGACCGCCGACCAGTCGGCCGAGCGCATACCGGCCCAGGCACCAATCGCCGGCCAGACATTGCGCACAAGCGATCCCTTGATCGGGTGGGTATAGGGGCCGGGCACAACCATCGTCGCGGCGGTCGAGATGGCACCAAGGGCGGCGGTGCCGGGCAGGCGCCGCAGCGCCGCCATGGCAGCAGCCGCACCCACCGCCGCGAGGCTGCCATGGGGATGCAGGACCAGATTGGGGAAGGTGAATGCCCGGGCCACACGCGCCGCCGTCTCGTAGCCGATGACCAGGGCGCGCAGCAGGTCGCGAGTCGAGGCGCCTTCGGCCTCGGCCTCGGCCAGGATCGCCGGCATGCAGTAGATACCGGCGTGGCAGATGACCCGGCGATAGCCCTCGTCCAGCTCGCACCAATCGGCGGCGGCACCGTTCGCCGTGGCCGCCGAATATCGGTCCAGCCGCTTGGTCCGGGCATTGAAAACGGTGGCCTCGGCGGCGCCCGAGCTTTTCGCGATGCCGTCCTGCATGGCCATCAGTTCAGGCTCGTCGCGGGCGGCGATCATGGCACCGAGGTCATCGGACAGAACCAGCGCCGCCCGGCGCTGAACCGGCACCGGGATCGCGTCCCATTCCAGCGTGGCGGTCCAGTCGGTCAGCGCGGCAAGGCCGCGGGCGACTGCGTCAGCGCTCATGTCCCGGTCCTCTCGGTTTGCATGTTCGGCAACAGCGCGATGGCTTCGGCCACCGGCATCACATCGGCATATTTCGCGTTCATGTCCCACAGGTTCACGGCATGCGAGGTCGGGCTGCGATCGTAGACGCATTCCTCCGGCACCACGACCTTGAAGTTGTAGGCAAAGGCGTCGGCGACGGACGACCGGACGCAGCCGCTGGTGGTGCAGCCGGTGACGAACAGGGTGTCGACGCCAAGATCGATCAGGTGGCTGACCAGGGGCGTGCCGAAAAAGGCGCTGGGGTGCTTTTTCGGCAGTAGCACGTCGCCTTTGACGGGTGCGAGTTCTTCGACGAAACGATATCCCGCCACATCGATCCCCATGATCGCCGGCACCTTCTCGGCCAGGCGCCCGGCGTCGGTGTCGGCGTTCTTCGGCGCCACATGCGGGTAGAGGACCGGCAGCCCGCGCTGGCGAAACTCCGCCAGCAGCGGCTGGATATGGTCAACGGCGCGCCAGCCATCCTCGCCGCAGGCGGTCGGATATTCCTTGATCGCCTCCCAATAGGGTTTTCGCAACGTGCCGACGGTGCGGTACTGCACGTCGATTATCAGCAACGCTGGCCGCTGCCCAACACTGCCGGGCCGGCCAAAACCGGCGGCCCTGTAGCGGCGCTCCTCCTCGTCGGTAATGACGCCGTTCCAGGGGCGCATGGCGACCTCCGTGTGGGTGGTTTCAGGAATTAAGTTGGTTGGCAGTTGACGGAGGCGCCCTGGCCTTGTCAAGGTTGTGCGGCCCGTCCCTGACCCTCGCTTGGATGACCCGATGGACCTGCCGAAACACGACCGCTACGACTACAGCGCGCTGTGCTCGCGCCCCGACTATTCCTGGCCCGGCGGCAAGCGCCTGGCAGTTTGCATCGGCAACAATATCGAGAATTTTGCCTTCCTCGCCGGACTCGGCAGCGACGGCACCCAGGCCGGAGCCCCGCAGAGCACGCGCAACTATGCCTGGCGCGATTACGGGAACCGGGTCGGTCAGTGGTACATGTTCGATTTGCTGGACGAGATGGGGGTGCCGGCGGCGCATAATGTCAACTCGATGGTGCTGGACGAGTGCCCGGAGATGGTCGAGCGTATCAAGGCGCGCGGCGACGAGGTGGTCGGGCATGGCCGCACCAATGCCGAGCGTCAGGACGTGTTGCCCGAAGCCGAGGAGGCACAGCTGATCGCCGACAGTAGCGAGGGCATCGCCCGCCATTTCGGCAAGCGCCCGGATGGATGGCTCGGCCCCTATCTGGCGCAGTCTCCGGTGACGCTCGATCTGCTGAAGGAGGCAGGCTACTCGTATGTTCTGGACTGGCCCGCCGACGACCAGCCGTTCTGGATGCGCACCCGGTCCGGGCCGATTCTGTCGGTGCCATACTCGATCGAGGTCAACGACTCGCCAGCGCTGGTGTTCCGCCAGCACAGTGCGCGCGAGTTCGAAGAGATGATGATTGACCATTTCGACGAGATGATGGTGCAATCGGCCCGCCGCCCGCTGGTCTACTCGGTTGTCCTACATTCGTTCATTATGGGCCAGCCGTTCCGTCTGCGCGCGTTTCGCCGTGCGATGGCGCATATCCTGCGGCACCGCGAGCAGTTGTGGATCACCACGCCCGGTGAAGTCGCGCGCTACTGCGCCAGCATGCCAGCAGGGCTGATCCCATAGGGGCAGCGCAGGCATTTCAAGATTTTGACGATCAACAGGAGACCGAAAATGCTTGCTCCCGATGGACGTGTAGTGATGATCTCCGGTGCCAACCGGGGGATCGGTCTGGCAACCGCCAAACATCTGGCGCAGGTGGGCTATCTGCTCAGTCTCGGGGGCCGCGACCCGCACGCGCTGGCGGCGGCCACTTCGGGCTTGCCGGCGGACCGGGTTCTGCGCTGCGCCTGGGAGGCCAGTGACAATGCGACCTCGAAAGCCTGGGTCGCTCAGACTGTCGAGCGGTTCGGGCGCATCGATGCGGTTTTTGCCAATGCCGGAATCGCGCTTGCCGCCAACATCGAGGACGAGGACGAGACGCCCTATGACGCGATGTGGGAGGTCAACTTCAAGGGGCCGCTGCGCATGATCCGCGCCGCCCTGCCGATGCTGCGGGCCTCGGGGTCGGGGCGGGTGATCACTTTGGCGTCGCTTTCCGGAAAGCGGGTACCGTCGGAAAGCCTCGGCTATCCGGCGAGCAAATTCGCCGCGGTCGCGCTGACCCATGCGGTGCGTCACGCCGGGTGGGCCGACGGTATCCGGGCCACTGCGCTGTGCCCAGGCATGGTCGATACCGACATGGTCGCGGACAAGGCGGTCGCGGAAGGCGCGTTCAAGATCGAGCCGGAGACAATCGCGGCGTCGGTGGCCTATCTCCTGAGCCTGCCGAACCATGCGTCAGTTGCCGAGTTGCTGGTCAACGGTCGGTTCGAGGCGTCGATATAGCCGGCTCACAAACTGACCCCGACGTTGCGGTGGTAGTGACGCCATCCAACTACCGCTGGGTGCTGCTCGGCGGCGTGTGGCTGATCTATTTCTGCTTCGGACTGACCACCGCCTCGATGGCGCCGCTGGTTGGCCCGATCACTGCCGAGCTAGGCATTGGGCACTCCACCATGGGCGCGATCCTGGGTGCCTGGCCGTTGGTCTACATTGCCGCCGCGATCCCCTGCGGCATGTTACTGGATCGGCTGGGAGCGCGGGTCGCGCTGCTGATCGCGGCGCTGATCATGGGTGCCTCGGGTGCCGCGCGCGGGTTTGCCGGCGATGAGGTGGTGCTTTTTGCTGCCGTTGGCCTGTTCGGGATCGGCGGGCCGCTGATTTCGATCGGCGCGCCAAAGCTGATCGCTAGCTGGTTCGAGGGCACCAGTCGCGGCACCGCCATGGGGATCTACATCACCGGGCCGTCGCTTGGCGGCATTGCCGCATTGTCGCTGACCAATGGCGTGCTGATGCCGCTGACCGGGCAGGACTGGCGGATGGTGCTGTTCCTGTATGCCGGTTTCGTCGCCGCGAGCGGGCTGCTGTGGCTGGTCATCGCCAGCCACCCGGCGGCCCGCGCCCATGCCTCGACCGAGGTGGGCGGCAAGAAGTTCGACATTGCCGCCTTCACCGAGATCCTGCGCCTGCGCGAAGTGCGGATCGTGCTGGTGATGAGCGTCGGCATCTTTTTCATCAATCATGGGCTGAACAACTGGCTGCCGGAGCTGTTGCGCAGCCGTGGGATGTCGGCGGCACTGGCGGGCTACTGGGCGTCGATCCCGACGGTTATCGGGGTGGTCGGTTCGCTGATCATCCCGCGCCTTGCGACGCCTGAGCGCCGGGTCCGGGTTATGTTGCTGCTGTTCGTCTCGGCGCTGGTGTCCAGCCTGTTGCTGCACGCAAATGCCGGGCCGTGGCTGGTGTTTGGCCTGATGCTGCAGGGGATCGCCCGCAGTTCAATGATGACCATCGCCATCTTGCTGCTGATGGAAACCTCGGGCGTGCCGAAAGCCCGGCTGGGATTGGCGGGGGGGATGTTTTTCACCGCGGCCGAGGTTGGTGGCGTGCTGGGGCCGCTGACGATTGGCATCCTGTCCGATCTGACCGGCGGCTTCACCGTGCCGCTGATGGCCGTGACCGGGGTGTGCCTGGTGCTGATCCTGATGATCGGCGTCCTCGGGCGGGCGCGGGGGCGATCGATGGGCGATGCGACCGGCTGACGCGTGTTCGAACGAGGGTAAACAAACTGAGCGGCGGCCACGACCAGGGTGAGTTTATCGACATTACTGAATGAGGCGTGGGCGACGAGCAGCATGATTCGCGTCTCAGGGTCGGCCATGCGCTCGTGTTTTGATTTAAATTTGTGCGACGCTACTCATTTCTGATCCCAATTTCAGCAAACCCGAACATTCTGCACCACACCGTGCATCCATCTTTTGCACACCCCCTGCCCCGTCCCTATAACCCGCGCCAAGGCCGCGAAGCGGCCAGCAAACATGGGGGGATACCGGAATGAACGGAGCGGACACCGCTTGGATCATCGTCGCCACGGCGTTGGTCCTGTTTATGACCATGCCCGGCCTGGCTCTGTTTTATGGTGGGCTGGTGCGGGCGCGCAACGTGCTGAGCGTTCTGATGCACTGCGTCTCGATCGCCTGCCTGATGTCGGTGCTGTGGCTGGTTGTCGGGTATTCCATTGCCTTTGGTGACGGTGGATCGGCCAATGCGGTTTGGGGCGGGCTGGGCAAGATGTTCCTGATCGGCATCGGACCGGACACGCTGAGCGGCACCATCCCGGAGGTGCTGTTTTTTGCCTTCCAGATGACCTTCGCCATCATCACCCCGGCGCTGATCGTCGGCGCCTATGTCGAGCGGGTCACCTACGGTTTCGTTATGATGTTCTCGGGCCTGTGAATGCTGGTCTGCTATGCCCCGGTCGCCCATTGGGTGTGGGGTGGCGGCTGGCTCGCCGATCTCGGCGTGATGGACTTTGCCGGCGGCATTGTCGTCCACGAAACCGCCGGGCTGGCGGCGCTGGTGGTCGCGATCTTCCTCGGCGGCCGTCGGGGTTTCGCCAAGGGCGACCTGACGCCGCCGCATAACCCCGGCATGGTGATGATCGGCGCCGCGATGCTGTGGGTCGGCTGGTTTGGCTTCAATGCCGGCTCGCAGCTTGCCGCCGACGGAGGTGCTGCAATGGCGCTGGTGGTGACCCATATCTCGGCCGCCACCGCATCGCTGACCTGGGCGCTGTATGAGCGGATCAAGCACGGCAAATGTTCGATGGTCGGCATGGTCACCGGCACCATCGCCGGGTTGGCCTCGATCACCCCGGCCTCGGGTTTTGTCGGCCCCATCGGCGCGCTGGTAATTGGGGCCGTGGCCGGCGTGCTGTGCCAGATCGCGGTCAACCTGGTGAAGCAGCGCTTTCGCATCGACGACACGCTCGACGTCTTCGCAGTCCACGGCGTCGGCGGCATCTTCGGCACCATCATGGCGCCGCTGCTGGCGGTCGGCGCCTTGTCGAACGGCCAGGGTCTCGCCACCCAGTTCATCGCCCTGGCGGCGGTCGGGGCGTTCACGGTGGTGGTCACCGTGGTTCTGGTGAAGCTGACCCAGTTGGTCTACCCAATCCGGGTGCCGGAGGAGGAGGAGTTCGACGGCCTCGACATCACTGCCCATGGCGAGCGGGCCTAAGATATGGCGTCTTGAGTTGAGCGGGTGGTCGTATCGAAGCGGCTAGCTGGCCAGCTTCCATTTGATCGAGCAGCCCATCGAGGGGGTTTGTTGCTCAGGCCCTCGCCCGGTTTTTGCGACGCCGATCATCGCGTCCAGCAGCTCACGCTTTAGGCTATCCGGTGCAGCGCCGCGCGGCGAGGCGTCGAGGCGGCCACGGTATTGCAGGCCCAGATCGGCATCGAAGCCGAAGAAATCGGGCGTACAGACCGCGTCATAGGCACGACCGACCGCCTGGCTCTCGTCGTGAAGATAGGGGAATGTGAAGCCATTGGCGGTCGCGAATTTGGCCATCTTATCAAAGCTGTCCTGCGGATAGCTCACGGCATCATTGGTGCAGATCGCGGCAACGCCGATACCCATTCCCTGCAACGCGGCCATATCGCCCACAATCCGGTCGATCACCCCGACGACATAGGGGCAATGATTGCAGATGAACATGATCAGCGTGCCGTTCGGCCCGCGAATATCGGCCCGCGCGTAGGTCTTCCCGTCGGTCGCGGGCAACCGGAAGTCCGGCGCCTGCCAGCCAAAATCACAAATTGGAGAGCCTTCAGCCATGGTCATTCCTTGGGTTGGCAGAATTTCACCGCAAACCTATCGCAGCGACTCCGACCGTTCAAGCAGCACTAGCTGGTTGGCGGACGACGCCGTGGAAGTTGGTGAATTTGTTCATCCTGGACCACAAGAAATCCCCGTAAACAAAGGTGTCATAATGATTTTCCGGAAACAACGGTGCGACCACCGCATCGACCGCGGGGTCTCGATCCGCCGGTCATCGGGCAGCGAGCCTGCCGGGCGCTGCGGGTAGTGGAGCATCCGCAGGGTCGAGATCGAGCCATCGAACAGCCTGACCCCGGGTTCGGGATCAGCCCCAAGCCCGCGCAACAGCCCGGCGACCAGTGCCCGTCCCAACCCCTCCATTGCCGTGTAATAGGCGGCAGCAGCGGTCCGCCAGCCCGGCAGCGAGCGCATCGGCGTTGGCTCGGTCAGCGGGTCGGAGCCGTCGCCGCACCGGGCCGGGTCGGCAACATCGGGGCCGATATCGACGCCCTCGACCAGAGCGCCTTTCTCAGGCTCGCAGGGAAAGTATCTGCGGTAGACGTTGGACCGCGACGGGTCGTATTTGTGGCGCAGCATCTGACCCCTGCCCGCCTCGTCCTGGGGAAAGAACCCC
>DATLAW010000139.1:0-2835 GCA_035527255.1 Thermohalobaculum sp.
GCGATCAGCGGCACCAGGTCGCTTTCCTCGACCAGCGGGCAGACCCAATAGGCGCGCTGGCCGTCGGCGATGGCGGCACGCAGGCGCTCGACCACCTGTTCGTAGCGTTCCATCGAGACCAACCGGGTTTCAACCGGTTGGCGGCCCGGTGGTTTCTCGTCCAGCACCGAGATGTCGAGGTCGCCATAGCCGGCCAGTGCCAGGGTGCGCGGGATCGGCGTCGCGGTCATCACCAGCACGTCGGCACCGCGTGGCGCCTTGGCGGTCAGTTCCATGCGCTGGCGGACGCCAAAGCGGTGCTGCTCGTTGACCACGGTCAGGCGGAGGTCGCGAAAAGTGACATTGGCCTGGAACAGCGCGTGGGTGCCGATGACAATCTGGGCACTGCCATCGGCGATCGTGGCGAGTTTTGCCGCCCGTGCCGTGCCTTTGTCGCGCCCGGTCAGGACTGTCAGGCCGACCCCGATTTCCTCGGCGATGCGGGCCAGACCAGTTGCGTGCTGGCGGGCGAGGATCTCGGTTGGGGCCATCAAGGCGCCCTGCCCGCCTGCCTCGACCGCCACCAGCATCGCCATCAGCGCGACCCAGGTTTTGCCGGAGCCGACATCGCCCTGCAACAGCCGCATCATCCGCTCGGGTGCTGCCATATCATCGGCGATCTCGGCAATCACGCGGGACTGCGCGCCGGTTGGGGTATAGCCGAAAGCCAGCGCGGCCTTGCCCCGCAGGACACCATCGCCAGCGCTGGTCCGGCCCTTGCCGCGTCGCATCCGGGTGCGGGCAATTTGCAGCGCCAGCTGATGCGACAGCAGCTCGTCATATGCCAGCCGCTGGCGGTACGGCGCGCCGTAGCTGAGCGATTGCAGCGAAGTGGGCCGATGCACCGCCTGCAAAGCCTCGGCCCAGCCGGGCCAGTTGTGCTGTGCCATGATGGCGGGATCGAGCCATTCCGGCAGGTCCGGCAGCTTGGTCAACGCCGCCGCCATCGCCTTGGCGATCGGGCGTTGAGTCAGGCCATGGGTCAGCGGGTAGACCGGCTCGAACGGCTCAAGGGTTTTCGCCTCATCCTCGGTGACGATCAGGTCGGGGTGCGGCATCTGCAGGCGGCCGTCATAGCTCTCGACCCGGCCGGAGATCACGCGGTGCTGGCCGGGCGGCAGCGAGCGTTGCACCCAGTCGCCCTTGGCGTGGAAGAACACCAGCTCGATATAGACGCCGCCGCCCTGGACATGGACACGGTAGGGTTGGGACTTGGTGCGGGGCGGGTAGTGCTCGGCCACAGTGACAGCGGCCGTGATGACCTGACCGGGATCGACGCCGATCAGGGTGTCGCGCAGCCGCCGGTCGATCAGCCCGCCGGGCAGCAGGAAGATGAGGTCAACCAACCGGGTGACGCCGAGCTTCTCATAAAGGATGGCAGTCTTAGGCCCTACCCCCGGCAATCCGGCGATATCGGCAAACAGGGGGAACAGGATTTCGGGGCGTGACATGGCGCAAGGATGCCGTGTCTGGAGCCGCCGTTCAACCGCCGATCAGCGCCAACCAGCCATCTTCGTCGAGCGTCTCGATACCAAGTTCGGCGGCTTTTTTCAGCTTCGAGCCAGCACCAGGCCCGGCGACGAGCAAATCGGTCTTGGCCGAGACTGAACCAGCGACCTTGGCCCCCAGAGACTCGGCGCGGGCCTTGGCCTCGGCCCGGCTCATCTTCTCGAGCGTGCCGGTGAAGACGACGGTTTTGCCGGCGACCGGGCTGCCGTCGGTTTTTGGGGCCTCGGCGTCTTGCGGAGTTACATGGGCGAGCAGACGGGCGAGCGCACCCTGGTTGTGGGCATCAGCGAAGAAGGCGATCACGGCGTCGGCCAGCACTGCACCGACACCATCGATATTATCGATCTGGTCGCGGGCGGCGGGGTCGTCGGCGGCGGTGGTCATCGCCTCGGCGAAGACTGCCCAGGTCAGGTAGTGGCGGGCGAACATCCGCGCCGTGGTCTCACCAACGTGGCGGATGCCGAGGGCGAAGATGAACCGTGAGAGGTCGACGGAGCGGCGCTCAGCGATGGCGTCGAACAGGTTCTCAACTGATTTTTCGTTGGTGGCGCGGTTCTTCTCATCGCGGCGATAGAGGTCGATCTGGTTCGCCTGTTGGCGGGCTTCGAGGGTGAAGATATCGGCGGGTTCGGCGATCAGGCCTTCGGCGCTGAAGGCCTCGACCTGCTTGGCGCCCAGCCCTTCGATGTCGAAGGCGCCGCGCGAGACGAAGTGTTTCAGGCGTTCTATCGCCTGAGCCGGGCAAGTCAGGCCGCCGGTACAACGGCGCACCGCCTCGCCTTCCTCGCGGATCGCCGGGCTGCCGCAGGCTGGGCATTTGTCTGGGAAAACATAGGGTTGAACGTCTGCGAGGCGCCGGGCTAGGTCGACGTCCAGCACCTTGGGGATAACATCCCCCGCCCGATAGATCTCGACCGTGTCGCCGATGCGCAGGTCCCTGCCCTCGCGGATCGGCTCGCCTGAATTGCCGAGCCCGGCAATATAATCCGCGTTGTGCAGGGTCGCGTTGGAGACGACGACGCCGCCAACGGTCACCGGCTTCAGGCGGGCGACGGGCGACAGTGCGCCAGTGCGGCCAACCTGGATATCGATGCCCTCCAGCACGGTGAACGCCCGCTCGGCCGGGAACTTGTGGGCGATGGCCCAACGGGGCGCGCGGGAAACAAAGCCAAGGCGTTGTTGCAGGTCGAGCCGGTCGACCTTGTAGACGACGCCGTCGATGTCGTAGCCGAGGGTCGCCCGATCCTCCTCGATCTTGTGGTAGTGCGCCAACATCTCGGCCACCGA
>DATLAW010000140.1:0-2101 GCA_035527255.1 Thermohalobaculum sp.
CCGGTGACGCGGCGGCACGGGATCTCGCCCGCCGCGGCGAGGTCGTAGACCTTGCGCTCCTTCACGCGCAACAGCGCCGCGACCTCGCGGGTGGTCAGAAACTCCGGTGCTGCGGTGTCACGATCCATGGGTCCAGTGGTAGCGCTGTCGGGCGGCAAGGGGAAGATGGTGTGGTGGGTATCGGGCGACCCCCGCATCACGCGGCAATTCGGGCCTCGATGAACTGGGTCAGGGCCGTGAAGTCATCAAAAATGAAGCAGTCCTTGAACTGATCGAGCGGGCGTTTTCGGTAACCGCCAGAGTATAGCGCGAAACCCATGCCCGCCGCCGTGGCAGTGTCGGCATCGGTCTCGCTGTCGCCAACAAACAACGCCTCGTCGATGGCGACGCCAAGCAGGTTGGCGCAATGGAGCAGCGGCGCCGGTTCCGGCTTCATCACGCTCAGGGTGTCGCCGCCAACGGTGGCGTGCAGATGGCGGTCGAGGCCGACACCCGCCAACACCTGCCGTGTAAATGCCTCAAGCTTGTTCGTGCAGACGCCGAGCAGCAAACCGCGCTCGCCGAGGGTTCCGAGCATCGCCTCAACCCCGTCATAGGGGCGGGTCAGCTCGGCCGGGGCGGCGCCATAGATTTCCTTGAACCGCGCCGCGGCTTTGTCCAGCTCCGGGCCATCGACGGGTCGTCCGACGGCGTCCAGACAGCGTTCGACAAAGCTGGCGATACCGCTGCCGACGAAGCCGTGGATCTGCGTCAATGTCACCGGCGGCGCACCGCGTTCCTCCAGCAAGGCAAGTGCCGCTGCGTGAATGTCCGGGGCGCTGTCGACCAGGGTGCCGTCGAGGTCGAAAATGACTGCGCGGATCATCGGGGGAGCCTCCGTGAAGAATGGTACAGTGTGACGGCGAGAGATTACGGCTACCGGGCGCGCCTGGCCCGGTCGGCGAGGCGGTTGATCAGCGGGGTCAGGATCAGCTGCATCGCCAGGTCAAGCTTGTTGCCGGGGATCACGATCGAGTTGGCTCGGCTCATCCAGGCACCGGCGATCATCGAGATAAGGTAGGAAAAATCGATGCCGCGCGGGTTGCGGAAGCGGATCACCGCCACGCTTTCGTCTGGGGTCGGGATCCAGCGGGCGACGAAGGGGTTCGAGGTATCGACCACCGGCACCCGCTGGAAATTGATGTCGGTCTCGGTGAATTGCGGGCAGATTACATGCACATAGTCGTGCATACGGCGCAGGATGGTGTCGGTCACCCCCTCGGTGGTGTAGCCGCGAGTTGACTTGTCGCGGTGGATCTTCTGGATCCATTCGAGGTTGATCACCGGAACGACTCCGATCTTCAGGTCGGCATGGACGGCGATGTTCAGCCCCTCGATGGCGACGGCGCCGTGCAGCCCTTCGTAGAACAACAGGTCTGTGTCGTCGGGCAGCGTTTCCCATTCGGTGAAGTTGCCCGGGGCCACGCCGTAGCGCTGCGCGTCCTCATCATCGTGGACATAGTGGCGGACGCGCCCGGTGCCGGATTCGCCGTATGTGCGGAACAGGGTTTCCAGCTCGTCCAGGACGTTGGCGTCGATGCTGAAATGGCTGAAGGAGTGGTCGCCAGCGGCGACCCGGCGGGCCAGCTCGGCGGTCATGTCGTCGCGGTTGTAGCGATGGAAGGCGTCGCCGGTGGCGCTGGCGGCGTGGACCCCCTCGCGGCGGAAGATCTGCTCGAAGGTGTGCTTGATCGTCGAGGTGCCGGCGCCGGACGAGCCGGTGACCGAGATGACCGGGTGCTTGAGCGACATTAGCGTTTCCCCCTAGAGCATTTTCCAGCTAAGGCGACCAGCCTTAGCGTCGCGAAAATGCGACAAATCAACAAGATAGAGCAGGAGCCATGAATCGGAGATCATGGATCGTGCTCTAGGTCCGGAACAGGCCACGCCGGCCGAAAAGCGGCGACACATCATTATCGGGCATGTCGTGATAGGCGGCAACGCGGTCGACCTTTTCGGACAGCCCGAAGACCAGCGGGCTGACGGCGTCGAGTGCCGTGGCGGTTGTGCCGAGCAGGTGGGTTCGGCCGTCAGTGGCCTGCCCGCCCGCCTGCTCGATCAG
>DATLAW010000141.1:0-12553 GCA_035527255.1 Thermohalobaculum sp.
CCCGAAAAGCCGGGCGAAAGTTGGTCCGCGATTTCGGCGAGGTCGAGAATCTGCAGGTCAGCATCAAGGGCCCCGGCGATTTCGTCAGCGCCGCCGATCGCAAGGCCGAGGAGATCATCCGCCGCGAACTGACCGTGGCCCGCCCAAATTACGGCTGGCTCGGCGAGGAGAGCGAGCCTGTTGCCGGCATCGACCCGACCCGACGCTGGATCGTCGATCCCCTTGATGGAACTACGAATTTTCTGCACGGCCTGCCGCATTGGTGTGTCTCGATTGGTCTCGAGCACAAGGGCGAGGTCGTCGCCGGTGTCATCCTCGACCCGATCAAGGACGAGATGTTCGTGGCCGAAAAGGGCCAAGGCGCCTGGCTAAACGACCGCCGCATCCGGGTCTCGGCCCGGCATGAGATCTCCGAGATGGTCTTCGCCACCGGCATTCCCTGGGGTGGCAGTGAGAACATGCCAAAGTCATTGAAAGATATGACAAAAATACTTCCACGCTGTGCCGGCGTCCGGCGTTTCGGCGCCGCCGCCCTCGACATCGCCTATGTCGCGGCGGGTCGTTATGACGGCTTCTGGGAGCGCGGCCTCCACGCCTGGGACATCGCCGCCGGCCTGTGTATCCTGCGCGAGGCGGGCGGTCTGTATGGCTCATTGACCGGCGGCCCCACTGCGGATGTGCTGGAAACCGGCGACCTCATAACCGCGAACTCGAAGATCTTCGGCACCTTCAACAAGTTGTTAACCAGCTGATAAGGCGTCGTTATCCAGCGCGGCTTTTAAGTTCCACCTCGACAAACCGCAGGTCGCCATCAGGCCCGTTGACCACGTCGTGCTCTACACCAGCCTCGCGAAAATACGATTTTCCAGGCTCCATGGTGAACGCCGTACGTGTGCTATCGCCATGAACAATCTCGACATTTCCGCCGATCACCGGAGTGATCACATAGTCGAACTCATGCCGGTGCCAGCCAGTCGCGGCACCCGGCGCAAACCGCCACTCGGTTACCCGCACATGCGCGTTATCGATATGTACAATCGGTTCAGCTTTGCTCATCACCATCTCCTCAAATTTTTCGGTGGCTGTCGCTCCACAAAAAGCGATACAAATGCCGCCGCCAAGTTGCATCAAGTCCAGACTAACCTTGCAGTTGGATCAGTCAATTATCGTAAGCAATCGCAAAATATAGTAGTTCGCGCTGGTAAAGGCGGCAAATCTGCGTAATCTGCGGCAAAACGCGACAAGAGGCGGGCTGATGAATAAGAAGGACGGCTACCAGGTCGAGTTCACTCAACCGACACGGCAGATACTCTTCATGCTGATTGTGCTGGTTCTGGTCGCGATCGGGGCGACCTTGCTTGGTCGCCAAATCGAGTCGGTGTTCTATGCCAATGTCTACCTCAACGGCGTGATCGTCGGGGTTTTTCTGTTCGGCGTTCTGGCCACCTTCTGGCAAGTGGGCCAGATCATTATCTCTACCAGCTGGCTGAAGAACATGCAGGCGGCGCGCAAGGGCCACGAATTCATCAAGCCGCCGCGCCTGCTGGCCGCAATGGCGCCGATGATGCGCGAGGGTCAACTGCAGCAGCGCATGGCGACCTCGAGCACCCGCTCGATCCTCGACAGCATCGCCGACCGGCTGGATGAGATGCGCGATTTGACGCGCTATATCACCAGCCTGCTGATCTTCCTGGGCCTGTTGGGTACCTTCTGGGGCCTGTCGATCACGGTGCCCGCCGTTGTCGATACTATCCGCTCGTTGGCCCCGGAGGCCGGGCAGACCTCGTCCGGCGATGTGTTCGAGAAGCTGATGTCCGGGCTTGAGAGCCAACTGGGCGGCATGGGCACCGCCTTCGCCTCGTCACTGCTGGGTCTGGCGGGTTCGCTGGTTGTCGGCATGCTCGAACTGTTCGCCGGGCATGGCCAGAATCGGTTCTACCGCGAGCTGGAGGATTGGTTGTCCTCGTTCACCCGGCTCGGGCTGATCTCCGAGGGCGAGGGACCGGAGGGCGGTCTGATGGCGCTGCTCGAGCGGATCGACGAGGGGCTGGAGATGACCACCGGCTTCGCCAAGGGCGCGCAGGAAGCCCGCCTCGACAGCGAGCGTCGCTTGGGCCGCGCGGCGGATGTGGTCAGTGAGATGGCCAATCAGATGGAGAAGGAGCGGGCGCTGATCGCCCAGCTGGTCCATGAAATGCGCGAGGCCCGCGAGATGCAATCGGGCCGCGATCACGCGACGCTGACGGTTCTGAAACGGATCGAAGCGGCGAACGAGTCGGTTGCCGTGGGTCAGCAAGCTGTTGTGCAGGCGATGGACCGGAGTGTCGGCGGTGGCGGTGGCGGCAAGGGCCGTGGCGGCGAGGGCGAGATGCAAGCCCACCTGCAAAATGTCGATATGCAGCTGCGCGAGATCGCCCAGGACCTGTCCACTGGCCGACGCGAGTCGACCGCGGCACTCCGGGCCGAGATCCGGGCGCTGATCAACCTGATAGACACCCGAACCCGTCCGCCCGGGAGCAAATAATGGCCCTCTCCCGCCGCTCAGGAGGCCGGTTAGAGACCAATATCTGGCCCGGTTTCGTCGATGCGATGACAGCGCTTCTGCTGATCCTGATGTTTGTGATGTCGATTTTCATGATCATCCAGTTCACCATGAGCGAAAAGATCAGCGGGCAGACCAAGGAGTTGGACGACCTGACCCGGCAGCTCTCCGGGTTGGCCAACGTATTGTCACTGGAGCGCGATAAGTCGGCAGCACTTGAGAGCGAGGTCGGCACATTGCAATCCAACCTCGACAGCCAGCGCTCCGAGACCGATCGGCTCAACGCGGCGATGGCGGCGCTGGTGAAATCGCGCGACGATGCCCAAGCGCGCAGCGCCGAATTGGAAACCTCGCTGACTGAGACCATCAGCGAGCGCGAGGCCCTGACGGCGGCCTTGGCCAGCACCCGAACCGAGATGGACCAGGCGGTCGAGACCGCACGGCTTGCCGCGGCCCGGCGCGAGGCGATGCAGGCTCTACTCGCCGATCTGCAGGCCAAGAATGCCGGGCACGATGCTGAATTGGCGACGCTCACGCTCGAGCGGTCAACAGCGCTGGCGATGATCCAGCAGTTGCAGGCGGAACGTGCCGAGCGCGAGGCGTCCCTCACCGGCAACCAGGCCGAACTCACGGAATTGCAAGCCAAACTCACCGCCGAGGAGGAAGCCCGGCTCCTGGAATCCGCAGCCGCTGAGGCGCTGAGACGCAAGCTGGAGAGCGGCGCAGCCGAGCTGGATGCCATGACCCTGGCGCTCGAGAAGGCTCGCAAGGATGCCGAACAAACCCTGATCCTGCTGGCCGCCGCCGAGAGCGCAAAACAGACGCTCGAGGCGCAGGCGAGCGACATCGGTACAGCAGCCGAGCGCGAACTGGCATTGCGCAGACTTGCTGAGAGCGAGCTTTCCAAAGCCGAGGCCCAGACGCTGGAACAACAGAAGCAGGTGGCGCTTTTGAATGCTCAAACCCGCGAGCTGCGCGAGCAGCTTGGTGGGTTGCAGGCCATACTTAAAGACTCCGAGAAACGCGACAGCGAAGCCCAGGTCCAGATCGCCAAGCTGGGCGAGCGCCTGAACGCCGCCTTGGCCCAGAAAGTCGGCGAGCTGGCCCGCTTCCGCTCGGTTTTCTTCGAAAAGATGGAACAGGTCCTGGGCGACCGCCAGGACATCAAGCGCGTCGGCGACCGCTTCGTGTTCCAGTCCGAGGTGCTGTTCTCCGTTGGCTCAGCCGAGCTTGGGCCCGAAGGCCAGGCCGAACTTGCCAAGCTCGGAGAGGTTCTGCGCGAGGTCGTGGGCGAGGTGCCCGGCGATTTTAACTGGGTTCTGCGCGTCGACGGCCATACCGACAAGGTCCCGTTCACCAGCACTGGGCGTTACCGCGATAACTGGGAACTGTCACAGGGCAGGGCGCTGTCGGTGGTGAAATATCTGGTCGTCAAGGAAAACGTGCCACCGGCCCGGCTCGCCGCCACCGGTTTTGGCGAGTTCCAGCAGATCGACGTCGGCGACACCCCGGAGGCGCTGGCCAAAAACCGCCGCATCGAGTTCAAGTTCACCGAGCGGTAGGCTACCTGGTTGTAGGGTCGGTGCTTGCACGCATCCTACGAACCCCGCCGTTACGCCCTCACGCCGCGAAGTCTTTGATCGCTTCGATGATCCGGCCGAAGGCGTCGCGCGCCCGGTGCGACATGTGGCGCGCCCGCAGATGCCCGTGCGGCAATTGCGGCTCGACCGCGCAATAGGCCTCGACCCCGGCGCCGACCAGGCGGCGGACATATTCCACCCCATCGTCGCGGTGCGGGTCGACCCCGGCGGACGAGACGAAACAGCGCGGCAAACCGTCATAGTCCTCTGCGTCGAGCGGCGAGAATGTTGGGTCGCACTCCGGTGGCGGGCCTCCCGCTCGCACATTCCGGTAGTGTGCCAGCTCCGACGCCTTCAGCAGCGGCGCGTCGGCGCATTCGGTCAGCGACGGCAGGTTCATCTTCCAGCCGCCGAGGCCCGGATAGATCAGCACCTGACCGCGCACATCCTCGTTCTTCAGGGTCCGCGCCAGCGCCGCCCCGGTATTTCCCCCGGCGCTGTCACCGGCCAGGATGATCGGACCGATCGCCAGGCAGGCGCGCGCGACCGCGAGGCAATCGTCATACTGCGCCGGGTGAACATGCTCCGGGCACAGCCGGTAGTCGACCGACACCACCCGGCAATCGGTCGCGGCCGCGATCTCGGCGCAAACATCGTCATGGCTGTTGAGCCCGCCCAGGACAAACCCGCCGCCGTGCATGTAAAGCACCGTCACAGGCCCCGGACTGGCGGTGCGGTACCGGCGTACCGGGATTGGCCCGGCGGGACCAGGCACCGTCCCATCCTCGACTGTCACCGAAGCCGGGCGCGGCTGTCGAAACGCCGCACACATCTCATCATAGACCCGGCGGTTCTCGGCCGTCGTCTTGCCGTAGGTGTCGGGCGGGTAGAAACTGTCGGTCCTGGCGATGAATTCCAGCACCTCAGGGTCGGTAATCGTGGTCGACATCGGCGCCCCCTTTCATGCATTCTCAGCCCAACATAATCCGCGAACCTGCACGAGGGAATGCGCCATGGGCTATACGGTCGAGGAAACTGTCTGGATCACACTGGCCGACGGCACCCGGCTGGCGGCGCGCATCTGGATGCCGCAAGGGCAGGGCGCCTTCCCGGCCGTGCTCGAATTCCTGCCCTACCGCTGCCGCGACGGCACCTCCCAGCGTGACGAGAGCACCTATCCCGCCTTTGCCGATGCCGGCATCGCCGGGGTCAGGGTCGACAGTCGCGGCAGTGGCGATTCGGATGGGCTGTTCGACGACGAATATTCTCCGCACGAACTCTCCGACGCAACCGAAGTGATCGCCTGGATCGCCGCGCAACCCTGGTCCAACGGGCGGGTCGGCATGACGGGCATCTCGTGGGGCGGTTTCAACAGTCTGCAAGTCGCGGCGATGCGGCCACCGGCGCTGAAGGCGGTGATCTCGCTCTCCTCCTCTGCTGATCGCTATAACGACGACATCCACTACAAGGGCGGCTGCCAGCTGTCGTCCAACGTCTACTGGGCCGGCACCATGCTCAGCTACGCCTCGCGCCCGCCGGACCCGGAGATTCTCGGCAACAGCTGGCGCGAGGTCTGGCTCAAACGGCTGGAAGCCGAACCTTGCCTGCTCGAGGTCTGGCTCAAGCACCAGCGCCGCGACGCCTACTGGCAACACGGCTCGATCTGCGAGGACTGGTCGGCGATCGTGGTTCCCATCTTCATCATCGCCGGCTGGGCCGACGGCTACCGCAACGCCCCCGCCACGGTCGCCGCCAACAGCACAGCATTGGTCAAGGCGATGACCGGGCCATGGGTCCACAAATACCCGCATTTGGCCTGGCCCCATCCGCGCGCCGACTTTCTCGGCATGGCCATCGCCTGGTGGAAGCGTTGGCTTATGGACGAGCCGACCGGCGTTGAGGACTGGCCCGCGTACCGTGCCTACATGTCCGAGGCTGTGCGCCCCGGCGGCTGGCGCGAGGTCGAGCCGGGGCGTTGGGTTGGGTTGGCCGATTGGCCCTCCAACAGCGTTATCGAGACGACCCTGACCCTCGGCGCCAACGGTCGTCTGGGAGGTGCCGCGCACAGCGACTGCGTGGTCTCGTCGCCGCAGCACTGCGGCACCACGTCCGGCGAATACTTCACCCTCAAACCCGACGGCGACCTGCCCGGTGACCAGAACGCCGACGACGCAATGTCGCTATGCTGGGAGACCGAGCCGCTGGACGATGCCCTCGACATCCTTGGCCGCCCAAACCTGCGAATGCATGTCGCCATCGACCAGCCGCAGGGCAACCTGATCGCTCGGATGGTCGACGTCCATCCGGACGGCGCCGCCAACCTGATCGCCCGCGGCGTCCTGAACATCTGCCACCGCGACGGCAACGCAGTGCCACGGGCAGCGGTCCCCGGTGATTTCTATGACGTCACCATGGCGCTCGACGAGACCGGTTACCGGCTGGCCCCCGGCCACCGGCTGCGGCTGGCGGTGTCGACCGCCTACTGGCCGATGGTGCTGCCCAGCCCCAATCGCGTAACCGCAACAATCCGCGCCGGGGCTGAGGCGGTGTTGAGTTTGCCGATCTTGACCGACGCACGCCAAGCCGCGCCGCCGCTTCCTACCAACCCCGACCCGCTGCCGCGCTATCCCGCCGACGCCCCGGGCCACAGCCGCCGCCATGTCGAGCATGACCTGCAAACCGGCCGGGTCCGCTATGTCATATCCAGCGATGGCGGCTGGTCGCGCAACGCGGTCCACGGCATGCAGGTGCGCGAATCCCGCGACGAGGTCTGGGAGATCGACCCCGCCGACCCGGCCGGCGCCACCGGCCACCTGGTCTTCAATGCGGAGCGCGCCCGCGGCGACTGGCAAACCGCAACCAGATCGGAGATCCGTTTCACCTGCGGCCCCACGACCTATCAGGTCGAGGCCCAAGTTACCGCCCACGAGGGCGAGACGCAGGTGTTCCGCAAGGCCTGGTCGTTTGAGGTGCCGAGAGATCACATGTGAGGGTGGATCACATGCAATGTGGGATTGATTAGCGGTGGCGTCGCGCCACCTGAAACTTCAGCATTAAGGAGAAAGCGATGCGCCAGTTTCTGAGTATCTTACTGATCCTGCTCGCCGCTGGATTGCCAGTGCGTGCGGACGAACCTGCCGATACAATCCAGTCGGTGATTTCTGCCCAAGTCGAAGCCTTGCGGGCGAATGATCTGACGGCGGCGTTCGCCTATGCCTCGCCGTTCATCCAATCGAAGTTCGGTACGCCCGAAAATTTTGGCCGCATCGTTGCGACCGGCTACCCGGTCATCTTGCGGCCTGCGGGCTACGATATGTTGGGACTCGTCGACACATCTGGCGGGCCAGTCCAGAATGTGATGTTTCAGGACCGCGGCGGGCGCTTGTTTGAGGCTGCCTACCAAATGCAGATGGTCGATGGCGTATGGCGGATCAACGGCGTCGTTCTGCGAGCCTATCCAGGGGTCGGCAGCTGACCTCCGGTCCTGACGCCCCCATTTTCAAATCGCGCGACGTCACACGCGCTTAGAACGGCCGCCAGATACTGATTGATATCCCGAGTCCCTCGTCCCGGTTCAACAGGTCATAGCTGACCCCGAACTGGATGGTATTGGGCTTGAAGTCGCCGCTCGGTTTTTTTTCGTTGCGCTGGAGCCAGGGCCACATCGTGTAGGCGATCGAGGGGGCGATCTTCAGCGACGTGTCGGTGCCTTCGCCGAGCGGGACCAGCCCATACAAACTGACGATCCCCATGATCCTCCGCCACGGCGCATAGCCGGCCGTGAGTTCGAAACGCATATCATCCGCCCTGCTGTCGCGCCGCAGATGATAGGCCGCGCCGGTCGAGAGGAAAGCACTGCCCCAATCATCCGACCAACCGCGGCCATAAAGCCCGGCGAGATGCGCTTCGGGTGCAGCACCCGGTTCTGCAAATGCGAAGGTGCTACCCAAAAGCGATTCGATCGGGTGCGAGTATCCGAACTGCACCGAGCCAACCCCGCCTTGCCCATCTTGCCAAATGCGCTTGCGAATAAAGCCGCCAAGCGCCGCGGAACTGCCGGTCAGGTCGGTGGTCGTAAGTTCGACATAGGTTTTTGCGCCGATGGTCAGGCCGTCGATCAGCCCGTATTCAAGATAAATCTGGCTGATGCTGGTATCGCTGGAGACCGGGCCGCCAGTTAATCCCCCCAACGGCGCCACGCGTCGGCCCGTTGTGATGATTGAAATTCCCTCGCCCTTGGCACGGGTCCAGGCGCCGGCATCAGCTGCGCCCGTGGCGGAGACGATGCCTCCCACCCAACAAACACACACGCAGGCCAACCGGCCCAAACATCGCATCGCGACCTCCATCACAGACCGGCGCAGCCTCGCCAGTCATGGTTAACAACGGGTTAGCGCCAACCACGAGACTCGGGGCTTTGTTTCAGGTATAGTGCTCGGTGAGAGGGGTAACGGCGGGAGCTTTACCCATGGGCGACGGTCTTCTGGCGTTAATATTGATGCTTGGTGGATTGGGCTGCATTGTGGCCTGGTGCATCTGTCAGGCTGTTGGTGCGATTCAGGCCCACCGGCTTCAGCGCGAGGCCGATGCAATAAAGCTGCATGTCATCAAGGGCGGGAAGCTCCCCGAAGGCGCTCCAGTGTTCCTGGCGTGGAGTTATTTCCAGGTGCGCTGGCTCGGTATTGTCGGGAACATCCTGTTGCTCTCCGGCATTGTCAGCGTGGTGATGGCGCAATTCATCGTATTCTGAGCGGTAGTATCGGCTTCGATACCGGTCTGTGAATGCCGCTCTGTGAATGCCAGTCCGTGAATATCGTCCACGAAGCCCTTGCAATCCGCGCCATCGTCAATATTGTCTGCGCAGTTCTCTCGGGGCGCCCACAAAGGGCTGAGATGCACCCGTTGAACCTGACCCAGGTAGTACTGGCGGAGGGAAGAGAAACCGGCAGGGCATAGCCCCGGCCACTATCTCCCGGCCTTTCGCCGTTCCGGAAAGAGGAACGTGCAATGAAAATGGCTTCACTTGTCGCATTGACCCTCGGCCTATGCGTGCCTGCGCTGGCGGATCAGCCGGTGCTGACCATTTACACCTATGACAGCTTCGCCTCCGAATGGGGTCCCGGCCCGGTAATCGAGAAGGGCTTCGAGGAGACCTGTGGCTGCGATGTGCAATTCGTCGGCCTCGACAGCTCGATCGGCGCCTTTAACCGGATCCGGCTGGAGGGTGCGGCCACCAAGGCCGACGTCCTGCTGGGGTTGGACGTAAACCTGGCGGGCGACGCGCGCGATACCGGGTTGTTCGCCCCCCATGATGTCGATCTGGGCGAACTCGCGGTCCCGGTTGCCTGGAGCGACCCGCTGTTCGCTCCTTTCGACTGGGGGCATTTCGCCTTCGTCTATGACACCCGCAGAATGACCGCGCCGCCGACCTCGTTTGAGGCATTGCTGGCGGCTCCCGATGACCTGAAGATCGTCATCCAGGACCCGCGCTCGGCGACCCCGGGTCTCGGCTTGCTGATGTGGATCCGCGCCGTCTATGGCGACGAGGCGCCGCAGGTCTGGCGCCGCCTGAAGCCGAAGATACTGACCGTGACCAAGGGTTGGTGGGACAGCTATTCGCTGTTCCTCGAAGGCGAGGCCGACATGGTGCTGTCCTACACCACCTCGCCCGCTTATCATGCAGTGGTCGAGGGCGAGACCTTCATCAAGGCGGCACCGTTTGCCGAGGGCCACTACCTCCAGATGGAACTTGCCGCCGTCACCGCGTTCTCTGCCCATCCGGAACTGGCGCGCCAGTTCATCGACTATCTGACCGGCGAGGCGGCACAGTCGGTGATCCCGATCACCAACTGGATGTTTCCGGTCAACCGCGATGCAGAATTGCCCGATGCGTTCGGCATCTTGGTAAAGCCTGAGCGGACGTTGGCTTTCTCGGCCGACGAGGCGCAGGCCAACCGCAAGGCGTGGATCGCGGAGTGGTTGGCGGTGATGGGCGAGTGAACGCGGCGCGCCTGGCGCCCGGCATAGCCGCCGCCGCTTTGGCTGCGGCGTTGGCGGGCGGGGCTATCTGGGCGGTGGCGTTGGAGGCCGGTGGCATCGATCTGCCGGCGATGCTTGACGGCCCCTATATTCGCGGCGTGACCCTGTTCACGTTGAAACAGGCGGCACTGTCGACCCTGTTGTCCCTGCTGCTCGGTCTCGGCGCTGCGCGCGCGGTGCATCGGCGCACCGGGCCACGCGGCGCGCGAGGGCTGCACCTGCTGGCCTCGCTGGCGCTGGTGATGCCAACCACTGTTGCAGCCGTCGGCATTGTTTCGGTCTGGGGCCGGGCAGGGTGGGTGGCCGATGCAACGTCCGCGTTGGGCCTGCCCGGGCCGGGTGCGGCACTTTACGGCCTGCCGGGGGTGCTGCTGGCCCATGTATTCTTCAACGCCCCGCTGATGGCGCGGATCTTTCATGCGGCCCTTGCCGGTATCCCGGATGGTCGTTGGCGGCTGGCAGCGCAGCTCGGTATGGGTGGGCGCGAGGTCTGGCGCTTCGTCGAGTGGCCGGCGATCCGGCGGGTGGCGCCCGGTGCTTGCGGGCTGGTGTTTTTGCTGTGCTTTACCTCGTTTGCACTGGTCCTGATGCTGGGTGGCGGGCCGAAGGCGAGCACCCTGGAAGTGGCGATCTACGAGGCCGCGCGGCTCGACTTCGATCTTGGCAAGGCAGCGGCGCTCAGCCTGCTGCAGCTTGGCCTTTGCGGGCTGGTGCTGCTGGTGCTGGCGCGGTTCCCGACCGAATGGGCGGCCGGGCGGGGTGCAGCGTCCCTTGGCGGCCGGATCAGGCCCGATCGGGTTGAACGCGGGGGGAGGTTCGCGGACGCGGTGGTTGCTTTGGTCGCGGTCGGCATTGTTGCCGCCCCGCTCGCTGCCATCATCCTCGACGGCCTCCGGACGGAGCTTTTGACCCTGCCTGGCGACCCGGTCTTCCGCGCCGCTTTGATGACCAGCGCTGCAATCGCCATCACCTCGGCCGCTATCACCTGCGCTCTCGCCTGGGCAATCTGCGAGGCACGGCGGACACTGGTGCTGCCGACCCGGCTGGGACGCTATGCCGGGCTGGCCGGGTTGGTCGATCTCGCCTCCGCCATCTACCTCGCCGTGCCCGCAATCGTCTTTGGCCTCGGTGCTTTTCTGGCCCTGCGCGGGGTGGCGGATACCTTCGCGCTGGCGCCATTTCTGGTGCTCAGCGCCAATGTCCTGCTGTCGCTGCCATTTGCGGTCCGGGCGTTGCAGGGCCGTCTGGCCGAAAGCGGGGCGCGGCACGATCGGCTTTGCGCCAGCCTCGGCATCACCGGCTGGGCGCGGCTGCGGCTGATCGAGTTTCCCGTCGCACGCCGCGAGCTAGGCTTCGCCGCGGCGCTGTCGGCGGCGTTGTCGGTTGGCGATCTCGGCGTCATTGCGCTGTTCGGCTCGGACAGTTTTCGCACACTCCCCTGGCTGCTCTACCAACGCGCCGGTCGCTATCAAAGCGACGAGGCCGCCGCCATAGCGCTGGTGCTCCTCACGCTCAGCCTGGTGTTCTTCATCGGCATCGAGCGCCTGGTCGGAGGGCGCCATGCTGACCGTTAAGGGCGCTCGCTTCACTTATCCCGGCGGCCCGGAATTTGTCTTCAGCCTGACCATCGAGCGGGGCGAGATCGTCACCCTGTCCGGCCCCAGCGGCTCGGGCAAGTCGACGCTGATTGATCTGATCTGCGGGTTCCTGGCGCCGCTATCTGGCGATATTCTGTGGGATGGACAGTCGATCTTGTCGCTGACACCGGCAAAGCGCCCGGTCTCGGCGCTGTTCCAGACCGGCGATCTTTTCGATCACCTTGATGTCGAAACAAACATCGCGCTTGGCCTCGACCCTCGCGGGCGCCCAAACCCTGTCCAGCAAGCGCAGATCAGGTCGGTTCTGCAGGAGATCGGCTTGCCGGATTTCGAGCGCCGGCTACCCGGCCAGCTATCTGGCGGCCAGCGCCAGCGCGTGGCGCTTGCCCGCGACCTGCTGCGTGACAAGCCCTTGATGCTGCTGGACGAGCCGTTCAGCGCGCTCGACACCGAGACGCGGGACGAAATGGCCAGATTGGTCCGCCGATTGACCCGGGATCGCGGCCTTGCGACCCTGGTGGTGTCGCACGACCCGACCGATGCACAACGGCTTGGCAGCCGCGCGGTCGAACTGCGGGACGGCAAGATTACCCTCTCAGCGCAGGGCAGGGCGGGTGATCAGGTTTAAACTCATAGAGCGTGATCCGTGAACGCTGAATCATTGAAGGGATTCCTTTTTGTCGGTTGAGATGCGATTCTTCGCCCCAAACAACAAAGGGGCAGAGGATGAGCGCAGCCTTCTCAGCCGATCTTCGGGGTCGGGTGCTTGATGCGGTCGAAGCAGGATCATCTGT
>DATLAW010000142.1:0-16549 GCA_035527255.1 Thermohalobaculum sp.
GCTATCGCCGAGGCGGCCTCGCGTCCAACGATGCGGTTCGTCGCCGTGAAGAGCGAAGAGAAGCAAGCGGCGGGAATGGCATTCCGGACCCGAGATCTGTTCGTTCGCCAGAAGACCCAGACGATCAATGCACTGCGCGGCCACCTGGCTGAGTATGGCGTCGTCGCGCCGAAAGGCCCGGCGCATCTTGGCCGGCTGATCCGAGCTGTGGAGGAGGTCGAAAGCGGCTTGCCAGACCCGGTCGTCGCACTCGCCCGGATGCTGCTCGATCAGATTGCGATGTTACAGGCCAAGATAGACGAGCTCGAGAAAGAGATCCGGCATCAGGTACGGCGCGACGATGTCACGGCGCGTCTGATGACGATTCCCGGGATCGGGCCGATCAGTGCCGCAGCGATGATGGCGTTCGCGCCTCCGCCCGAGAGCTTTGCGAAGGGCCGCGATTTCGCAGCCTGGATGGGACTGACGCCCAGACAACATTCCTCTGGCGGCAAAGAGCGGTTGGGGCGCACTTCGAAGATGGGTCAGCGTGATCTGCGGCGATTGCTGATCACCGGCGCGATGGCTGTGGTTCGATGGGCGACGCGTCGCGGGGCGCCGGAAGGCAGCTGGCTTTGGAGGATGCTGCAGAGAAAGCCACGCATGCTCGTCGCGGTGGCGCTGGCCAACCGCATGGCGCGGATCGCCTGGGCGCTGATGGCGAAGGGTGGCGTGTACAAGGATCCGTCAGTGGCCGCGTGAGGTGGCCGCTGTTCGGGTGACGTCGGGGATGTGAGCAGGTCGGAGGACAGTAAGGGCAAACGGTCAACGAGACCGGGTCGGGAAAACCAGCAACCGGACGGCGCTCTTTCAAGCGCGTGTGTGCGTTATGGACCTGATCCGCGTATCACCATACGGGCCCGCGGCGTGTGAGATGCCGCAAATTGAGGCCGAACACACGTCAGCACCTGACCACATGCCAAGATTGTCCAAAGAAAAAGCTTGCATCCGAAGGGGCGTCCACCCAGCCGATGATCGAATGCGCGTCCTGCCATGACCCGCACGCCAACCCGAGCAGCAAGTTCCTGCGCGCCCCGACGGCGGGGAGCAACCTTTGCCAGGCCTGCCACAACTACTGAGCGCCGTCCTCAGACCGCATGCCACTTCCAGGCGCCGCTGGTGTATTCGTCGATGAAGCTGGAGCGGCCGCCCCCGGCGGTCCACAACACCGGAAAGAAGCTGTCGTCCATCGCCTCGGACCCAATCCGCTTGTAGCGGCTGTAGACATAGCCAACTTCCGTGGTGAAGCGCGCGTCCGATGACAGGCAGTGCGATACCACTGAGCGGCGCGGGTTCGGTGTCCGGTTTGGGCCGGAGCCATGCCACAGCCAGCCATGGTGGATCGAGCCGCCGCCCATCGGCACCGCGACTGGCGCCATTTCGGGCGCCGTCACCCCAGCCGCGTGCGCCGCCCGGCGGAAATCCGCCTGGTAGTCCGCCGGATTGTGAAACTGCCCGATCGGCGGCGATTGGCCCCACAGATGCGAGCCGCGGGCAAACTCCATCGTGCCGCCTTCGGCAGTTACGTCATCCAGCGCGATCCACACCGTGCACATCAGCCGTGGATTGGCCCAAGCCGCATAGGCGCTGTCCTGGTGCATCCCCAGCGTTCCGCCGGCGACGCCCGCCACCATCGGCGGCTTCCACAGCAGATTGTCCTGTGCCAGACGGGTGCCGGGCCAGTCGTTCAGCCGGGCCACGGCGCGGCCGGTCGCTTGGTTCAGGATCACGCTGGCGAGGGCCCGGTTCGATTTCCAGGCATTACAGATCTGCCGGGTGACCTGGGGGTCGTGGCCGGGCTTCCAATTGACCTCGTCCGGCATCAACCCGCTGTCATAGTCGCCTTCGAAACTGCGCTCCATTTCGGCGCGCAACCGCTCGGCATCGGCGGGCGATATGATCCGGTCGCGGATCAGGAAGCCGTCGCGGGCGAAGGCCGCCAGGTCGTCGTCCGAAAGCTCCAGCGAAACCTCGATCATCGGCCCCTCCGCCGGCAGGTGCGTTCGAACCGAAAAGGGCCGGCGCTGGGCCGGCCCTTTCCAAACTTGTGCAAGACCGGGCTTAGTAGTGCTGGGCCTCTTTCGAGAAGACCCGCTTCAACCGCTCCGGATCCCGCGCTGCTGCTTCGTCGGCAGCCATCTCCTTGGCCTCGATTCCGGCCTGGCGGAAGTGGAACCCGAGCCAGAACAGGATACCGATGATGACCAGGATCTTTTCCGACCCGACCATCGGGTAGATCGGCCCGAGTTGCGACAGGTCGGCGCCCGCCCAGGTCTCAACGATAGTTGTCGACAGGAACTGAATGCTAAGCATGGTGTGTCCTCCTTCCGTCCTTCGTCATGCCAACAGGCCGAGACGCTTGGCCTCGGCGATGTCGGCTTCCGAGACCTCGATTGCGTCCATCTCCTCGGCCATCTCCTCGCTGATATCGAGGCCGACCAGTTCGACCGCCGGGGGTATCCGCAACACCCCGAAGCTTTTGAGGATATTCGAGACCACATAGGCCGGGATGAAGCCGAGAACCACGAACATGATGATCGCGCCCGCGAATTGACCCCAAGGCGTGATCAGCGTCGCGGGATCGTAATAGCCGGCGGTTGCCGGATGACCCCACAGCATGAAGCCTGCGATCACCAACCCGATGAAGCCCGCGTAGCCATGAACGGCCACCGCACCCACCGCGTCGTCGATCTTGAACTTGTTCTCGACCCAGAAGTGCAGCTTGTACGCGCAGACCGCACCAACCGCACCGATCAGCATCGCCTGGATCGGATGATACAGGTCGTTGCCGGCCGAAGCGCAGATGACACCTGCGAGACCGCAGGAGTAGGTCCAGAAGGATTCACCGCGCGAGACGACATAACCGGCGATCAAGCCGCCTGACAGAGACATCAGGAAGTTGAACACGATTGCCGACAACGTGGTTGGTGTCAGGTAGATCGTGGTCGCGGTGAAGTTCACCACGCCCTCGGCCCCGCCGAGTGCCCCGTAGTCAATGATCGGCACGTTACAGGCCACATAGAAGCCCCAGAAGCCGGTATAGATCAGGAACAGCCCGATCGTGACGAGCCACTTGTTGTGAGGGTTGATGTTGCGTGGGGTGCCGTCGGGCGCGAACTTGCCGAGGCGCGGACCCAGCGGGATCAGCACACCCAGTGCAGCACCGCCTGCGATGGCGTGGATCACGCCGGACGCATAGGCGTCGTGGTAGCCCAACTGCGTGACCATCCAGCCATCCGGGTGCCAGCCCCAGGCCGCATCGATGATCCAGGTGAACGACCCCACCAGAACCGCGATGATCCAGAAGGCGCCGGGCCGGATGCGTTCGATTACCGCACCCGAGACGATCGACGCCGCGGTCCACGAGAACAGCAGGAAGGCCGCCCAGAACACGCCGTTGACGCGGGCCCAGTAAGCATTGCCCAGCTCAACACCATAACCCATGACCGGGTCGCTACTGGCAACGCCCGGGCCACCCAGGTGGGTGCCCATCAGCTCGCTCCACGGAAAAGCGTTGTCGCTTTGGATGAGGCCGCCGGTGATCCCCGGCCCATTGGGAAATGCGAAATAAATCCACCAGCCGAAGAAGAAGAACGTGATGGTGACCAGCGGGATCAGCATCGTGTTCTTCATCAGAGTGTGGAGGTGGTTCTTGCGCCGTGTGGCGCCAACCTCATACATGCAGAAGCCCACATGAATGAGAAACATCAGCGGTACCGTTACCCAGTAGTAGAACTCGGTGAAGATGACGGTAAGCGCACCAATATCGGTGTCCATTGGATTATCCCCATACCCGAGGCGTCTCTGGTAGCGGCCCATCGCACGCCCCGTTAGCGATGACCCTTTTGGGAATGCAACCGCCGCGATTATGGCGGCGCGAGCACTCCTCCCCGAATTTAGCGGTTCATTTGAGCCAAAGTTGACCCAAACCACAAGCACGAATAGCGGCGTAGAGGGATAATTTTGCGATTTTTCAGACTCGATCACGCGGTTTTCGGTGCGTGCCCCAGATTTAGAGTGGATGCACCAAAAGGGCTAACTGGACCAATATTGATCCAATTTCGCGCCGCGATCATCGCCAGCGGATAGCGTCACCGGTTCGGCCGCCAGTCGTAGTTGCCCTTCACCCGCTCCTTGGTCGGGTCAAAATGCGGCGACCGCACCACCTCCGCCCGCAGGCGTTTCTGTTGGCCGTCGAGTTGGCCGATTTCGATCTGGGTGCCCAGGTCGGAATAGGTTACGTCGATCCGGGCGAGTGCGATCACCTTGCCAAGGAATGGAGATTTCATCGCCGAGGTGACCTCGCCGATCTGGGCCTTGCCGATCCGCACGCAATCGCCGGGGCTGGGCACGATCCCGCCCTCGACATCCAGCCCCACCAGCTTGCGCGACGGGGTTTCCTTGCGCCGCTCCAGCGCCGCCCGGCCGATGAAATCATCGGTCTTGGATTTCAGCGGCACGGTGAAGCCGATGCCAGCCTCCATCGGGTCAGTCTGGTCGTCGAATTCGCTACCGGCAAAGATCAGCCCGGCCTCGATGCGCACCATGTCCAGCGCCGCCAACCCGAACGGGATCATGCCATGCGGCTGCCCCGCCGCCCATATCGCGTCGAACACCTGCTCGGCGTCCTTGGGGTGGCAAAACACCTCGAAACCCAGCTCGCCGGTGTAGCCGGCGCGGCCCACTACCATCGAGGGGCCGTGGAAATCGCCTAGGCGGGCGACGGCGAACCGGAACACACCCAGCTCGGCCATCGTTGGTTGGGTTGGCGGGGTCCAGACCACCTCGCTCAGGATCTCGCGCGATTTTGGCCCCTGCACGGCGATATTGCAAAGCTGCGCTGTGCTGTCGCGCACCCAGGCCTGCATACCGCGCTTGACCGCCTGCTCGCGTAACCACAGCCCGGAGGTATCGTTGCCACCGATCCAGCGGAAATTAGTAGGGCCGAGGCGGAACACCGTGCCGTCGTCGATCATTCCGCCATGGTCGTAGCACATGGCGGTGTAGACAATCTGGCCGACCGACAGCTTTTTCATGTCACGGGTGACGCAAAGTTGCATCAAGGCCTCGGCGTCCGGGCCGGTCACCTCGTATTTACGCAGCGGGCTGAGGTCCATCACCACCGCTTTTTCCCGCGCCGCCCAGTATTCCGCGATGGCACCGTGGTTGGTCATCTGGTTAGGCAACCAGAAGCCGTTATACTCGACAAAATCGCGCGTGTGCCGGGCAAAACAGTCGTGGAATCCGGTCTTTCTGGTCTCTTCCATGTCGGCCTCTGCGCTTTTGCGATACCCGATGGATCGCTGGAAGTCTAAGTGTTGGCCATAGACCCGCACCTGAATATCGGTGGGGTTCCAACCATTCGCCGCATCGATATCGCAAGGGCAGGCGCTGGAGATGCAAATCAGGTCGGTCAGCGCCTTCAGCATCACAAAGTCGCCGGGCCGCGACCACGGATCGTCAAAGCCAAGCGCGTGGTTGTCATCGAGCATGATGTTGAAGAAGAAATTGATCGCCGGCCAGCCAGCGCGCGGGCGGATGTTGTACTGCGCCAGATCGGCGGTGATGTTGTCCGAGCAATTCACATGGCCGGGATAGCCCATATCCTCGTAGTAGCGCGGCGTGCAGGCCAACCCAAAAGTGTCGTGCCGCCCACAGGTGTCTTGCACGATCTCGACCAGCGGTTCGTGGTCGACCGAGAAATATTTCGAGTAGATCCCCGGCATTGGGTACAGGTTGCCCATCAGGGTGCGGGTTGTGGTCGGGTCGATATCGCGCTCCAGCCCCTTGTCCAGCGCCCGGCGCGAGAACGCCTGGAAATCCGAGCATTCGCGGCCCTGTACATCGAGGATCTGGATGAACTGGCCGGCCTTGACCGTGTAGCTCACGGCCTTGCCGGGCTGGATATTTAGGTCCGCCAGCGGGTCGGCCAGCGGGTCAGGCGGCGTCAGCCCGCCCTTGCCCGGCCTCGGATTGGCGCGGCGGACATAGAGGATGATCTCGGTCGGCGGATTCTGTTCCTCCGGCGCCATCGGCCCGCCGGGCGCGCAGACGATCAGCAACCCGTCGGCGGCGGCATGGAAGGTGGCCATGTCGCCGGGGCGCGAGCCGCCGTCAAAAACCAGCGCCGCATCGGCGCGGCCGATGTCGAAGCCGGCCGTCGCGAGCGCCTTCAGCACCCGGCGCCCGGAGGCATCACCGGAGGCCAGCGCCGCCTGCAAACCCTTGGCATCGCCGCTCCCCTTGGCGCCGATCATACCGGCGTCAGACCGACCGTCCGAGGTGAAGAACACCAGCTCAGCGCTTTGCAGCCCCTCGCGGTCCAGCACCGAGATCTCGTCGCCCTTCTCGATGGCGACAGCACGCGAGCCGCCGCCCGGCACCGGGTGACGCTCCACTCCGTGCGGCAATATCGGCAGGCCGGGGGTTATGACTCCGCCGCGCTCGTATGGCGTCTCAAAAACCGATATGAACGTCATTATGTTAATCCCAACAGCGCCTTGCGTTCTGCAGCCCAGGTGTTGATCAGATGATCTACCGCGAGGCCAATAAACGCAACACACAGCCCCAGCATCAGACCGTTGCCGATGCCCTGCTTGTCCGACAGCGCCTTCAGGATATACTGCCCAAGATCATCCGTGCCGATCATGGCGCCAATGATCACCATAAACAGCGCGAATATGACCGTTTGATTGACCCCTAGCATGATGTGCGGAAACGCCAGCGGCAGGTCGATTTCGATCCACCTTTGCAACCCGGTAGCACCGGACATCATCCCGGCTTCGCGCAGCGATGGCGGCACGTTGCGAATTCCCTCGATGGTGTAGCGGGTGGCAGGGATTGTGGCGTAGATAATGACCGCGATCAGAACAGACGTATCAGTGACGCCAAACAGCATAATCACCGGGATCAGGTAGATGAACGATGGAAAGGTCTGCAACGTATCGCACACCAACAACATGAACTTCGAGGCAAGCGAATTCTGGGCAGCGACAGAGCCGACAATCAGGCCAATCGTTACCGATACGATTACCGCAAACGACGCCATATACATGGTGATCAGCGCGCGATCCCACCACTCGGTCAATGCAATGAACAGCAAAAAACCACCGACGACCAGCGCAGATCTTATCCCGCCGATAATATAACCGACGCCCATCACCAATAAGAATGTCGCGCTGACCGGCATGCTGAGATACGCGTTCTTCATCGGTTGAAGAACGTCGACAATGAGCCCTCGGTTAAAGCCCTGTAGGCCCGCGTACCAATTATCGACCATCCAATCGACGCCAGCCTGCCAAAACCATTCGGTAGTGACGCCTTTGTTATGAGGGATCAGATAGAGGTAGTTGATGCCCCCTTTGAAAATCAAGCTGCCCAGAAAAGCAAGCACAACGCATATTGCGGCAACGGCCAAAAATAGTAAGCCGTGCCTATTTCGCTCAACAAAGCTGAGATCCGCGAAATAGTCCATTTGCTTGTTTGCCCAGGCCAAGGACAATTTATCAAGGACGACCGCAATCAGGACGATACAAATGCCCAATTCCAGGGCCTGCCCAATTCTGAGCTGGTTTAGAGCAAGCAATAGGTTGAATCCAAGCCCTTTGGCGCCAATGAAAGAGGCAATCACAGCCATAGCAAGGCATTGCATAATGACCTGGTTCACCCCGATCAAAATATCGCGGCGCGCTGTCGGCACCAAAACCTTTAACAGAATTTGCCGATCGTTACTGCCACTCATCATGCCCGCCTCGACAACTTCGACCGGGACGTTCTGTAGTCCCAAAAGTGTCAGGCGGATCATTGGAGGGGTGGCAAAGATGATAGTGGCAATCGCGCCGGCATGGTCGCCGACACCAAAAAACACCGTCACTGGAACCAGGTAAGAGAAGTGCGGCATCGTTTGAGCAATGTTGAGAAGCGGCTTCAGCGTCGCCGCAACCGCTCGGCTTTTGTAGGAAAGTATCCCAAAAACCAATCCGAGAAGTATGGAGATCGGGGCGGCAACCAAAACGAATGACAGCGTTTCCATTGCCGGGTGCCACTGGCCAAATACCGAAATGTAGGTCAGCGCGAGGCCGGCCAGCAGCGCAAGTCCGCGACCACTCAGCGCATAGCCCAAAATCATCGCACCGCTGACGACCACGGTCCAGGGAAGGGCCGGCCACACTGCCCATGGATTTTCGCGGATGAACTGCCAGCCGGTAAACGCAACGATGGTCTTGACCCCACCGACAAGCATTTCTCGAATGATTTCGATTAAGAACAGCACACTGCGCGAAAAGCCTCGGGTAATCTCGCGCAGCAGGGCCGATTGTTCGTATTCGTCCAGTTCGGGATCGTAAACCTGGATCGGCAGCCAATCGAACATAAGGTGTTCGGCGAAGACATTTATCGCTCCTGGTAGTGGGGCCAGCAATGATGGCAACCGCCACAGAACGTTCGTCTCGCTGGGCGTGACAAGTGCAACCAAAAGGAAGAACGCGACAAGCAGCAGGGCAAATTGCGTAAGTTGTGGATGTTTTTTGAGATAACCCATGATCGCCTATCCGCCCACTTTGGCGGCGTCATATTTACCAAATAAGATGTGAAGCATATTCGAGGCATGAATAGAGCCGACAACATTCCCGTCATCATCAACGACCGCGACTGGTTTCTGCTCGGACAGCACGCTTTCGGCGACTGTTTCAATTATCGCGTTTTGCGACACTTTCAGATCACTAAACTCTTCTGTGTTGTCCACCGGATCCATAACGGACTTGATTTTTAGCACCTTCTCTCTTGGCACTTCTTCGGTGAACTTTCGGACATACTCGGTTGCCGGCTTCAGAACGATGTTGGC
This sequence comes from Thermohalobaculum sp., assembly GCA_035527255.1. Taxonomy (GTDB): domain Bacteria; phylum Pseudomonadota; class Alphaproteobacteria; order Rhodobacterales; family Rhodobacteraceae; genus Thermohalobaculum. The sequence continues at coordinate 8,882 of DATLAW010000142.1, forward strand.
CGGCGTATCCAGTTGTTCAATTATCCCATCTTTCATAATGGCGATACGATCGGCGAGACGAAGCGCTTCGCTAAAATCATGCGTTACGAACAGGATCGTTTTGTGCAAAACGCCCTGGAGACGAAGAAACTCGTCCTGCATCTCTTTGCGGATCAAGGGATCAAGGGCGGAGAATGGCTCGTCAAGGAACCAGATGTCGGGCTCCACAGCCAGCGAGCGCGCAATCCCGACCCGTTGCTGCTGTCCGCCGGACAGTTGTCGGGGAAAATAGTTCTGGCGACCGTCAAGGCTTACAAGCTCAACCATTTCCATGGCGCGCTTCATGCTGTCTTTAGTGCTTATGCCTTTGATTTGCAGGGGAAAGGCGATGTTCTCGAGGACAGTTTTATGCGGCAACAGGGCAAAACTTTGGAACACCATGCCCATCTTGTTCCGGCGCAACTCGATCAGCTGCTTGCGGCTCATCGCCAACAGATCCTCGCCGTCGATATGAATGTCTCCGGATGTTGTTTCTGTCAGCCGCGATATGCATCGCAACAGGGTCGATTTGCCCGAGCCGGACAAACCCATAACCACCAACATTTCACCCTTGTGAACCTCGAATGAAGCGTTGTTAACGCCGACTACACAGCCAGCGTCCTGAAACGCTTTTGCGTCAACATTTCCATTGGCTTGCCGAAGCATCTTGTTGGCGTTTTCGCCAAAGATTTTATAGACGGAACTGCACTTGATGACGGGTTCAGTTCGAGTGGCTTCACGATCGAGCGACATTCTTCGATTCCCCTATCGACTTCGCGATCCATGGCAACGCCGATGCGTCTTTGCCTACCACCTACTTTCTGAACGGGATGCGGTTGGCGGCGCCTTGTAGAAGTGAAAGCCGTCTTCCCTCCCCGCGCTCGATTGAACGCGGGGAGGAGTATTTCGTTTTTGCCTTATTGGGTGAAAGGCTTCCACACATCTTCGTGGTCAGCCAGCCACTTGGTGGCGGCGTCCTGGTGGCTCATCTTGTCGATGTCCACAAGGGCAGCCATTTGGCCGATATCCGTCGACGAGAAGCTCATCTTCGCAAAAGCGGAGTAGGCTGCCGGATGGGTTTTCGGGAACTTGTAGTTCGCCGCTTTTTTCAGCCAACCCTTAGGCGAGCCACAGCTGCCATCACCACCATCCGCAACCCGGCACCCATCCGTGTAGGCTGGGAACTCGATGAACACAAAACCTTCCGCATCGGTAAAGTTTGGCGTCCAGTTGAAGGTGATAATGCCACGGCCTTCCTTCTTGGCCGATGCCAGTTCTGCCCAGATTGCATCGGCACCACCGGCAAACTTCACGACATATTTGTCACCAAGGCCAAGGGCTGCAAGCCTGGTCGGCATCAGGTCGCCATGCCAGCTCTGCGGTCCTTCCAACCAACGGCCTTTGCCCTCGGAATCGGCGGTCGCAAACACTTCAGGGCAATCTTTCAGTGCTTCCCAGTTTGGCAGGCCCGGGCACAGGTTGTCGTCGATCACGTACTGGGGAACGCCCATTTCTTCGAGCGTCGCCGCCGAGTGTGTTCCGGCATCGATCAAGCCACCTTTGGCCATGGCGTTGTAGAACGAGGCGCCAAATGTTGACTGCCAGACTTCATGCGAGATCGTTACGTCACCAATACGGATGGCTTCGTAGACCGCCTGAGTATCTGCCGGCACATACTCGACATTGTCGCCCATGCTTTCGAATATGCCACCAATCACATAGGCCATCACGACCTGGCTGGACCAGTTATGCGTCGGGATGACGATCGGTTCGGCCGAATCTTCCGCCCACGCCGACGGCGCCATTAGCGCGGCCGCGGCCGCTCCGATGGCGAATTTATAGATAGATCTTGTCATTTCGCTTTCCCTTGTTGTGTTGTCGACGGCTATTGCCGCCCTTCTTCTGTCGATTGGTAGTTCGAATTATGGTTTCTTGTTACGCATCGGCTTCTGATGGCCGATGACCGCCCGCTGGCGCTGCCCGCGCTCGCGGAATTCGCCCCCGGAATTCGGGTGTCAGTTCTGCAGGTACGCCTCCATCGAGTCGTCCAGCGCGTCCTTCCATGGGGTGTGATGCACTGGCGCCATGGTCCCGGTGATGACCGAGCGATAGCTGTTGTTGCGGAACCCCATGATGTCCTTCGACTTGTGCTTCTTCCACTGGAAGAAGGCCTCGTTGGCGCCATCGACGTCGAAACTCGGATAATCCGTCTCGGCGATCAGCTCCTTGACGTAATCGCCCTGATACCGGATGGCGTCGTAGCCGTCCTGCCCGGCATCCTCGTCGGCAACCCGCTTCGCGACATCGGCGGCGCGCTCGTCCCTGGATGCCGGCACTGCGATCTTGCCCATGATGGCATCGCGCACCCACCAGGCCTGGGCGTCGAACATGTTGAAGGTGTACCACTGGTCCTGCATGCCGAGATAGAACAGCCCCGGGTTATCGACCCAGGCGACGCCCTTATACAGATCGGCGGTGGCCAGACGGTTGGCGGTCCGCAGGCGCAAGGCATCCGGCATGAACGGGAAGTTATGCTTGTAGCCGGTGCACAGGATGATCGCGTCGACATCGGTGGTCGAGCCATCCTTGAAGGTGCAGGTGTTGCCCTTGACCTTCTGCAGCAGCGGCACTTCCTTCCAGTTATCCGGCCAGTTGAAGCCCATGGGGGCTGTCCGGTGGCTGACGGTCACCGACTTGCAGCCGTATTTCCAGCACTGCGAGCCAATATCCTCGGCCGAGTAGCTGGTGCCGATGATCAGGACATCCTTGCCGGCGAACTCCATCGCGTCGCGGAAGTCATGGGCGTGCAGGACGCGGCCGTTGAAGCTGGAGAAGCCTTCGAAATGCGGCACATTCGGGGTCGAGAAATGCCCGGAGGCGACGATGACATTGTCGAACACCTCGTCATATTCGTGATCCTTGACCAGATCATGCGCGGTGACGGTGAACTTGCCGGTGCCTTGGTCATAGGTGACATGGCGCACTGGCGTACGGAACCGGATCCAGTCCCGCACCTTCGCCTTCTTCACCCGGCCCTCGATATAGTCGAACAACACGGCGCGCGGCGGGTATGAGGCGATCTGCTTGCCGAAATGCTCCTCGAAGGAGTAATCGGCGAACTCCAACCCCTCCTTGGGGCCGTTCGACCACAGATAACGGTACATCGAGCAGTGCACCGGCTCGCCATATTCGTCGAGGCCGGTGCGCCAGGTGTAGTTCCACAGACCGCCCCAGTTGTCCTGCTTCTCAAAGCAGACGATTTCCGGGATATCGGCGCCCTCGGCCTTGGCCGACTGGAATGCCCGGAGGGCGGCCAGACCCGATGGGCCCGCTCCAATAATTGCAACCCGTTTGGTCATTTCATCTGCCCTCCCATATTATCAAAACCGTCACACTGGGGACGGATTAGCGGAACTTGAAGCCCAGTCCGGCTCGAATCCCAAAATGATCGTATCCGCCGCCAAACCGGGATTGAACAAAAGATTGTGCCAATAGGTCGCCTGATGCAGCGGATTGTGCTGGGCCAGGTTCCAGACCCGGCATTTCAGGTCGTAGCGCTGGTTATAAGCCTCGAAGGTCAGGGTCACCCGGCCGGCCTCGCGGATCGCCGCAGCACCCGGCGAATCCGGCGGGAAGGTCGCGGTCAGGATGTCCGAGAACTCCGCCGCCTTCTGGTAGTAATATTCACTGAAGAAGGTCAGCGCGGAATCGCGCCGCAGGGCAGGGTCGTTGGTCTTGCGCACCATGTGGCGCATTTCCGGCGTCTTGGAATATTGCGGCGACTTCGACATCAGGGTGATGATGTGCCCCATCGGCGCGTCGGCGCCCGTCAGCGTCAGCGCCGGCATGATCGCATCACCTGGCCGCCCCTGGTTCTCGCGCATCATGATCTGACGTACCCGGCACTGCCAGCGCAGAAAGCTGTCGCGCAGCGCCGTATTGGCGCTTGGCATCCGAACAACTTCACCGATCTGGGCCATCATGTTACTCGGCCGCCTTTCGCGATTCCGCTGGCCGCCGATAGTCACGGTCATGGGTGAGGCTTGGTATCTGCGCCCGAGCCGCCGCCACCTCATCAAGGTCAATGGTTGCCTGGATCATGCCCGGTCCCTCGCCGCCATCGGCCAGAACCTTGCCCCACGGGCTGATGATCAGCGAATGACCATAGGCAGCGCCGCCGCCGGGGCATGGACCATGGGCGCAGGTCGCAACAACAAATGCGCCGTTCTCGATCGCCCGTGCCCGGTTCAGCACATGCCAATGCGCCTCGCCGGTTTTCTGGGTGAAAGCCGCCGGCACCGTCAGGATTTCTGCCCCGGCCTGGGCCAGATCGCGATAAAGCTGCGGAAAGCGCAGGTCGTAGCAGATTGTATGGCCGATCCGCGCCCAGGGGGTATCCTCGACCACTGCCGCGTTGCCAGCAGTGACATAGGTCGACTCGCGATATACCTCGGCCTCGGAGAGCTGGATGTCGAACATGTGGATCTTGTCGTAGCGGGCGCGGATTTTGCCGTCCGCGTCGACCAGATATCCCCGATTGATGATCGTGCCATCCGGCCCATCGACCGCGACCGACCCGATCTGCATCCAGATTTTCGCTTCGGCGGCGAAACCACGCAATGCGTCCAGGACCGGGTGGCTCTCCTCCGGCGCCGAAGGCGGACGGATCACGCCATCGCGGCTGACCAGCCCGCCGCAATATTCCGGCAGGCACAACAACTCGGCCCCGTCGCCCGCCGCCCGCTGCGCCAGCGGCAGTGCCACGCCAATGGCCGACCGAAAATCCGGCATCGGGGTGGTCTGCAGACAGGCGATGGTCAGTGGCCGGGCCATGTTTCCTCTTCGCCGAATTTCTCGAAATCCCCTCCCGCAACGCGGCGGAGAGGGCAGGTTGTGACCGGGGTCAGAACTTCATGTAGGCCTTGCGCAGCTGCACCAACGGGTGGCGCTGGGACATCTGGAACTTGATCAACAGCTCGCGCGCGATCATGTCGCGATCCTGCTGGTTATCCGGCAGCTCGATCGTGTCCGGCACCCGGACCCAACCGTTGATGTTGCGATCGAACACCGCAGGATGGCCCTCTTCATAGCCCATATGGGTGTCCTCGAGCCAGTTCAGGTCGTCCCACCCCATGATTTCGATGTACTTCGACAAGAACGGCGTCAAGTGCTTGTAGTCGGGCACCAGGTTGACATCGTAGCGATAGCCGATGTGCTGACCGATCTCTTTCTCGCGCTTCGAATCGAGCCCGTCGCCCTTGACGAACTGATCGACGTCCTTGATCTCGGAGCCCTTGTAGCTGGTTCCAGCCATTTATTTTCTCCTAGCCGATGGTGGGGTGAACCCCACCCTATGGTGACGCGTCGGGTGGGGTTTCAACCCAAGATTACAGATGATGATAATCGTCAACGCCGACGGTGTAGTTGGTGCCGGCCAGCGGCACCCCCGCCATCGCCGAGGATTCCATGGTTAGCGCCGCCAGATCTTCCGGCTCCAACGAATGGATGTTGGTCTTGCCGCAAGCCCGGGCGAACAGCTGCGCCTCGATAGTCAGCGTGTGCAGGAAGTTATAAACCCGCTCGGCCGCCTCGTCGGGGTTCAGCCGGGCGCGAAGCTTCGGGTCCTGCGTCGCCACGCCAACCGGGCAGCGGCCGGTGTGGCAATGGTAGCAGTAGCCGGGCTCGACCCCCATCTCGCGCTCGTAATCCGCCTCGGGGATGTCCTTGTTGCAATTCAGCGCCATCAGCACCGAGTGCCCAAGGGCAATCGCGTCGGCGCCAAGGGCAATCGCCTTGGCCACGTCGGCGCCGTTGCGAATTCCCCCGGCGTAGACCAGGCTGATCTCGCCCCGCTTGCCGAGGTCGTCGATCGCCTTGCGGGCCTGGCGGATCGCCGCCATGCCCGGAACTCCGGTGTCCTCGGTGGCCACATGCGGACCCGCGCCAGTGCCGCCTTCCATGCCGTCGATATAGATCGAGTCCGGATCGCATTTCACCGCCATGCGCACGTCGTCATAGACCCGCGCCGCGCCCAATTTCAGCTGGATCGGGATCTGGTGGCCGGTCGCCTCGCGGATCTCCTGGATCTTCAGCGCCAGATCGTCCGGCCCCAGCCAGTCCGGATGCCGGGCGGGCGAGCGTTGGTCGATACCAGCCGGAAGGCTGCGCATCTCGGCGACCTGATCGGTGACTTTCTGGCCCATCAGATGGCCGCCGAGGCCGACCTTGCAGCCCTGACCGATGAAGAACTCGACCGCGTCGGCCAGCACCAGATGGTTCGGGTTGAAGCCGTAGCGCGACTGGATGCACTGGTAGAACCACTTCGACGAATAGCGCCGCTCGTCGGGGATCATGCCGCCCTCGCCCGAGCAGGTCGCGGTGCCGGCCATGGTGGCGCCGCGTGCCAGTGCGGTCTTGGCCTCGTAGCTCAGCGCGCCAAAGGACATGCCGGTGACATAGACCGGGATATCCAGCACCAGCGGACGCTTGGCGCGCGGGCCGATGATGGTCTTGGTCTCGCATTTCTCGCGGTAGCCCTCGATGACGAACCGCGTCAGCGTGCCCGGCAGGAAAGTCAGGTCGTCCCAATGCGGGATCTTCTTGAACAGCGAGAACCCGCGCATGCGGTAGCGCCCAAGCTCCGACTTGATGTGAATGTCATCGATAACATGCGGCGGGAAAACAAAGCTGTTCCCGAGCCGGCTGGTGTCGCGACTAAGTTTTTTCTTCTCCGGCCGTAGCTCCGGAGCCGCATCGCCATGTGCCATGGTAATCTCCCTTCGGCTCAGAGAATGAGCTTTTTCTCATTTGGTTCGAGGTTGTCGTAATTCCACAGCTGCTTGCCGGCGACGATCTTGGTGAAGTGATCGACGCCCTTCTCGGGCAACAGTCCGAACAGGGTCAGCTTTCGCGTCAGCCAGGCCCGATCGAGATCGGTCAGCGGGCTTTCAACTGCATCGACGCCCAGGCTTTGGATGCTGCCGCCGATATAGATCGTGCCGTCATACATACTGTCGCCCAGGTTCTTCCCGGCATTGCCGCAAACCACCATCCGGCCGCGTTGCATCATGAAGCCGGAAAGCGCCCCGGTGTCACCACCGACGATGACGCTACCGCCCTTCATGTCGATCCCGGTGCGCGAGCCAACCGACCCCCGGCACACCAGATCGCCACCACGGAGCGCCGCGCCGAAGGTCGAACCGGCGTTCTTCTCGATCATGATGGTCCCGGACATCATATTCTCGCCGCAAGACCAGCCGACGCGGCCATTGATGCGGACGTTCGGGCCATCGATCAGGCCGACGGCGAAGTAACCGAGCGAGCCCTCGAAGATCAGGTTCAGCCGGCTGAGGATACCAACACCCAGCCCGTGCTTGCCGCGCGGGTTCTTGATCACGATGGTGCCGTAGCCCTGACCCATCAGCGCATGGATCTGCGCGTTGACCTCGGCGGTCGTCAGTTCATCCGCATCGATCTCGGTACGTTTGTTGAAATCGACGTCGGGCGCCCAGGGATAGGTGAAGTTTTCACCTTCCTCGGGCTCGAAGAACACCTGCTGGGTACGACCAGACAGCTGTTCCGTCGTCATGCCCAGATCGCGGGCGCGGTTGTCTTGGCTGTCGTCCTGGCTCAAGCCTGCCATACCCTGAC
>DATLAW010000143.1:0-14577 GCA_035527255.1 Thermohalobaculum sp.
CCAGATCAGCGTTGCAATCTTGCGTGCCGTGGCAACGGCCGCGACGTTCGCGCCCTTTCGATCCTTGATCCGCAGAAAGAACGCCCGCAACGGACCGGGGACTGAAGCGGCACCCCACCCCATCGGTCACGTTTCACTCACCCGCAGAGTAGTTCCATGGCATCAACTCGTCCAGCCTTGTGACTTTGTGGTCAGCGATGCGGGACAAATCAGCTATGAGCAATGGCCGGCTCGGCAAAGCCGACATTCGCCACGCTGCAAAAAAAAGGTAGATGGGCTCGGAGCGGTCATCTGACGCGTTCGCAAAGTTTATCAGCCCTCACCTGACCGGATGCCGGAAATCTCTGGGATCAGGCCGATTTCACCGATGTCTCACAGGTGCCACTTTCCGTTATTGTCCCTACGCTCTGGAACGGCGAGCGGCGTGACATCCCGCCTCAGAACATCCCTTACGCCGCAGGCATTTCTCCCGCCGGCCGCCCTTTCGAAGTTGGTGCCGCGACCAGCAGGCCGGCCATCGTGATCAGCACCATTCCGCCAATTGTGAATAGATCAGGCGTCTCGGCGAAGAAAACAAACCCCCATACGGCTGCCGAGGCCAAATAGGCATAGTCGAAGGTGGCAATTATCGAGGGCGCGGCGATCTGATAGGCGCGCGCCACACTGGTCAATACGTCGCCCTGCCCCCCGAGATGTCAAACACACCCGCCGTGGTAAAACTGTTCTCTGCGCTGGCCAGCCATGCAACCATGGCGGCGATCTCGTCTACTTGTACGAAGCGCCCGCGCGGCACCTTCGACAGCATGAAGGCGATGTGCTGCTCGGTCATCTGGTCGAAGATCGCGGTCTTCGCCGCTGCCGGGGTGACACAGTTGACGGCGATGTCATGGCCCGCCAACTCCTTGCCCAACGACTTGGTCAGCGCGAGCACCCCCGCCTTCGAGGCCGAATAGGCGCTGGCGTTCGGGTTGCCCTCCTTGCCGGCGATCGAGGCGATGTTGATGATCCGGCCATAGCCGTTCTCGATCATCCCCGGCACCACCGCCTTGCAGCCGTGAAACACACCATTCAGGTTCAGATCGATAATCCGCCGCCACTCATCCACCGGGTAATCTGCGACTGTGGTGTTGATCCCGGCGATCCCGGCATTGTTGACCATGATGTCGATCCGGCCCATCTCCGCCGCCGTCCGTGCCGCCGCCGAGCGCACCGCGTCCCAATCCGTCATATCGACCTGGACGAAACCTGTCGCGCCACCGATATTCTCGGCCGCCACCTCCGCCAGCGCCCTGTCGCGGTCCCAGATTGTCACCTGCGCACCGCTGGCAACAAAGCGCTCGGCAATGGCGCGCCCGATGCCCTGCGCGCCTCCGGTTACGATGGCCTTACGGCCTTCCAGATCGATCTGGTTCATTTTTGCTCTCCTGGTCCGATTTCATGGTCGAGTCGGGAGCACTCCCAAAACACTCCCAAAACACCCCCAAAACACCCCTAAAACACCCCCGAAGGAATCCCAGCCCTAGAGCATTTTCGAAGCGGATGGAATCATCCGCTGACTCGGAAAATGCGACCAGCCAGTGTCCTAGAGCGCGTGACCTCATGCAACCAGGTCACGCGCTCTAAACCACCGGAGTCAGCAACGGCGCGCCGGCAAAATGTGCCGCCAGATTCTGCACCACCAGGTCGCCCATCGCCGTCCGGGTCTTTGTCGTCGCCGACCCCTGATGCGGCGACAGCACCACATTGTCGAGGCCGATTAACGCCTTGGGCACCCGGGGCTCATCAGCAAACACATCCAGCGCCGCGCCGCCCAGCGCCCCCGATTGCAGCAGTTCGACCATCGCCGGCTCATCAACGATCGAGCCGCGAGCGACGTTCACCAAACACCCCCTCGGACCCAGCGCCTGCATCACTTTTCGCGACACAATCCCCCTGGTCTCAGGCGTTCCGGGAGCGATCACGACCAGCCAATCCACGTCGCGGGCCATCGCTTCAAGATCAGCATAATATTCATATGGTTCATAGGGTTGCGCTTGGCGTCCATAATAGGAAATGCGCATCTTGAAGGCCTGGCAACGCCGAGCAATCTCCTTGCCGATCCGCCCGAGACCAAGAATACCCACGCGCGCTCCGGTCAGCTCAGCCGTCAGCGGATAGCCACGCTCCAACCACTGGCCGCCGCGCACATAGGCATCCGCCTGCGGAATGCGGCGACACAACCCAATCATCAACCCAAGCGTCATCTCCGCCATCGCGTCATTCAACACGTCTGGGGTGTTGGTTACCCGGATATTGTGTTGCTTGCAGGCGGCGATATCGACGGCGTCATAGCCAACACCATAGCTCGCAATCACCTCAAGCTGCGGTAATGCCTCAATAATCTCCCGCGAGCAGCCGCAATGCCCATTGGTCGCAACGCCCCGGATCTGCGGCCCAACGGTTTCCAAAAGCTTAACAGGATCCGCCGATTCCCAATAACGGTGGGTCTGGTAGGCACCTTGCAGAGCCTCTTCGACATGCTTCATCATTGGTCCAACTTGCAGAATTTGAGGCTTCATGGGCGCAGCTCCGTTGCGGACGGGGGTTTTGGGGGGCCGAATATCAGTTTAAAAATAGGAATGACCCTGTCAGGAAGGATGCACAATAGTTTTAAAGCAACCTCAGGCATAGATCCGGGGTGGTCAAGGGAGTTAAGCTTGTATGAAAGTTGGATTTATTGGCCTCGGCGCCATGGGTCGCGGCATGGCGGGCGCGCTGCTGAAGGCGGGCCATACGGTTTCCGGTTTCGACCTGAACCCGGCGGCGCTCGCCTGGCTCGAGGATAACGGTGGCGCTAGGGCTGCCGGCCCGGCGCAGGCCTGCGACGGGGCGGACGCGGCGGTCCTGATGGTGGTCAATGCGCAGCAGGCCGAGGCGGTGCTGTTCGGCGACGACGGCGCGGTTGAGGGCCTGCCCGGCGGCGCGCTGGTACTGTCGTCGGTGACAATGCCAGCCGAGGCGGCGCAATCCCTCGGCGCCCGGATTTCCGAGGCCGGGCTCAACTATCTCGACGCCCCGGTCTCCGGCGGAACCGTCGGCGCCGACGGTGGCACGCTGACCTTCATGGCCGCCGGAAACGATGCCGCCTGGAACGCCGCCCAACCCCTGCTGACCGCGATGGGGCAGAATATCTACCGCTTCGGCGATCACCCGGGGCCAGGCTCGACGATGAAGATGGTCCATCAGCTGGCGGCGGGCTGCAATCTCGCAGTCGCGGCCGAGGTGATGAGTTTTGGCGCCCATCTCGGTCTCGATCCGGCTAAAGTACTGGAGGTGCTGAACGTCTCCGCCGGTGGCTCCTGGATGATCGCCAATCGGGGACCGAGGATGCTGACCGAGGGGCGCGATGCCAGCTCCGCTGTCGATATCTTCGTCAAGGATCTGGGGATCGTCCTCGATGCCGCCCGCGCGTCACGCTTTCCAGTCCCGGTCAGCGCCGCTGCGCTACAGGTATTCCTCGGCGCCTCGGGCGCCGGTTTCGGCAAGCACGACGACAGCCAAGCGACACGGTTCTATGAACGGTTGGGTGCCAAGAAGGTGCGCAGCGACCAGTAATCACGCCAGTTGGCCCCGCCTTCCACTGATTTATGCACACTTGTAAGTCGCATTGCGTCCGGGTTTGATATGGGCTCCACGGGAAAAATCTGCGCCACGCGGCGACAGCAAGACCTGGGCGATGATGGAAGTGGGGCGGAATGACGGAACCAGCGGTCTCGATTGACCAGTTGCCCGAGGGCGTCGTGGTGCGCCTGGCGGGGTCGTTCGTCATGTCCGCCCTCGGTGCGGTGGATAGGGCATTTGTGCGGGTGCCGCAGGGGCAGGGCGTTGTCATCGACCTCTCCGCCGTCGATGCGCTCGATACCGGCGGCGCATGGTTGCTGACGACGCTGATCGCGCGGCTGGAGGGCGAGGGCGTATCGGTCGCCCTGCACGGTGCCACCGACGCGCAACAGGCGCTGATCGACACTGTCGCCAAAAGCCTGCCGGAGCCGGATGGCATGGCCGAGCCGGAGCGTGGGCTGCGGGCATGGCTCGAAAAGTTTGGCCGGTCGACGTCGGAGACTTTTCACGGCATTGCCGAGCTGCTTGGATTTCTTGGCTTGGTCATCGCCCGGCTGGCGAATTCGATCCTGCATCCGGGCCGGTTCCGTCTGACCTCGCTGGTGCATCACATGCAGGAGGTCGGCTTCAATGCGGTGCCGATCGTCGCGCTGATGGCGTTCCTGATCGGCGTGGTGCTGGCCTTCCAGGGGTCGGTTCAGCTGCGCCAGTTCGGCGCCGAGGTCTTCGTTGTCGATCTGATCGCGATCTCGGTGCTGCGCGAGCTCGGCATCCTGTTGACCGCGATCATTGTCGCCGGGCGGTCCGGCTCGGCCTTCACCGCCGCAATCGGATCAATGAAGCTGCGCGAGGAGATCGACGCGATGCGGACCCTCGGGCTCGATCCGATCGAGGTGCTGGTGTTGCCACGGGTCCTCGCGCTGTTTTTGATGCTGCCGATCCTCGGCCTGATCGCCAATGCGTCGGGGCTGTTCGGCGGCGCTCTGATGTCGTGGATCGAGCTCGGCGTGTCGCCGGGAATGTTCGTCACCCGGCTCTATGAGACCACCGATATCTGGCACCTGGCGGTTGGTTTCATCAAGGCGCCGTTCTTCGCGGTCGTCATCGGGGTTATCGGCTGCTACGAGGGGATGCGGGTCGAAGGCAGCGCGGAGTCGGTTGGGCGCCTGACGACGACATCGGTTGTGTTGTCGATCTTCTCGGTTATCGTGATCGACGCAATCTTTTCGATCTTTTTCGCGGAGTTGGGGGTTTGAGCGCAGTGGTGGACGATAGCCGCGAAGCGGTCATTCAGGTGCGCGGTCTGGTCAACCAGTTCGGCGAACAGGTCGTCCATTCTGGCCTGGATATCGACGTCTACCGGGGTGAAGTTCTGGGCATCGTCGGCGGGTCGGGAACCGGCAAATCCGTGTTGCTGCGTGCCATCGTCGGGCTGATCCGCCCGAAGGCCGGTAGCATCAGGGTTCTGGGCGTCGATGTCCTCGCCGCCCCGGAGACTGAGCGCCGGGCGCTCGAGCGGCGTTGGGGCGTGTTGTTTCAGGACGGCGCATTGTTCTCGTCGCTGACGGTGCTGCAGAATGTCGTGGCGCCGATGCGCGAGCATCTGGACATCAGCCCGGCGATGCAGCGGGCGCTGGGCGAGTTGAAGGTATCGATGGTCGGGCTGCCGCCGCTCGCCTGTGGCAAGTTTCCCTCCGAGCTGTCCGGCGGCATGCGCAAGCGTGCCGGGCTGGCCCGCGCCCTTTCGCTGGATCCGGAGATTGTGTTTCTGGATGAACCGACTGCTGGGCTCGACCCAATTGGCGCTGCGGCGTACGACGATTTGATCCGTCAATTGCAGCAATCGTTGGGGTTGACGGTTTTCATGGTGACCCATGACCTCGACAGCCTGAACGCGATCTGCGACCGGATCGCAGTGCTGGCGGACAAGAAGGTTTTGGTCACCGGCACGATGGCGGATATGCTGAAGGTCGACCATCCGTGGGTTCACGAATATTTCCACGGGCCGAGAGCGCGCGCCGCGCTGTCGGCGGCCTGAGCGAGGGGAAAGCGAAGATCATGGAAACACGCGCAAATTTCGTGCTGATCGGAGCGTTCACCTTGTTTGGCATCCTCGGGTCACTGGGCTTTTTTCTGTGGTTGGCAAAGGTCGAGGTCGATCGGCAGTATGCCTATTACGATGTCCTGTTCACCGATGTCTCCGGCTTGGGCGAGGCTGGCGACGTGCGCTACAACGGCCTGCCGGTCGGCCAGGTGGTGCGGCTGTCGCTCGACCCGGTGGACCCGAGCAAAGTGCGGGTGCGGATCGAGGTTAACGCCGCGATTCCGGTCAAGACCGATACGACCGCGACGCTTGAGCTGCAGGGTGTGACCGGCGTCTCCTACGTGTCCCTTTCCGGCGGCACCCCGGAAGCCCAACGCTTGCAGGCAGCGCCCGGCGAGGATGTGCCGATGATCAAGGCCGAACGCTCGGCGTTCCAAAGCGTGCTCCAGGGCGCGCCCGAATTGCTATCGAAGGCCATTGTGCTGCTTGAGGATATCGACGCGATCGTCAGCACGGAAAACCGGGCCGCCGTCGGCAACGTGCTAGGCAATCTTGAGCGCGCCTCTGGTAATCTGAACACCGCGCTGGAGGATTTCTCGACCCTTTCGGTTGATCTTTCAAAAGCCGCGACCAAGCTGGCCGCCTTCACTGATCGTCTTGATGGCGTGGCAAACAGCGCCACGACCGCGCTGGGAAGTGCCGACGAGACGCTGAAGACGGCGCGGGTTGCCATCGAGAAAGCCCAACCGATGATCGACGAGGCGACCAGCGCGCTCGCCAGTGCACGGCAAACATTCGACAGTGCAAATGGGATGATCAGCGGCGATTTGCCTGGGCTGATAAAGCAACTGGAGACGACCGCCACCGCGATTGAAACCGTCGTCAACGATGTCGGCGGCAAGGCGGGCAGCGTGGTCGGCAAGATCGACCAGCTCAGCGATGTGGCGATTGCCCGGCTGACCGAGGCCGAGGCGACGATTGCCAAGTTAAACGGCGCGCTCGACGGCGCGACCGCCACGATGAAGTCAATCGACGAGACCGCGCGCAGTGTCGATGCGCTTGTAAAGGGTGACGGCGCTGCACTGGTTGCCGATGCGCGCCGCGCTGTCGGTTCGGCCAACGAGGCGATCTCGGCGGCGAACCGGGTCATCGTCGATGACTTGCCGACGATTGTCGCCGATATCCGTGCTGCGGCAGGGAACGTCAATACCGTCGTCACCCAGGTCGGCGAGGATCTGACCGGGGCCACTGGCAAGCTCGACGGCATTGTGGCCAACGCGGACGCGGCGATCCTGAGCGCCACCGAGACATTCCGTAACGCCAATCAAACATTGGCGGCGATCACCGCGACGATGACCACCGCAGAGGGCACATTGAACACGGCGAACGCAACCTTCACCGGCGTGAATCGCGTCCTTGACGAGGACATCGAAGGCATCATCACCGATCTTCGCGGCGGCATTGCCAGCCTGAATACGGCGATGGGCAAGGTCTCGACCGACCTGCCCGAGATAACGGCGGAAGTGCGCCGCACCCTTGAGCGAGCGTCGAGTTTCGTAACCCACTTGGACGGTATCGTGCTCGACAATTCCGATCAGATCGAAGCGTTCATGCAGGCGGGGTTGCCGCAGTTCATTCGTTTCGTCGAGGAGGGCAGCAGGCTTGTCGCCAGTCTCCAGCGCCTGTCAGCGAAGATCGAGCGCGACCCGGCGCGCTTCCTGCTGGGCACCCAGTCACCGGAGTACAAGAAATGATCATGGCCGCTGTATTTGCACGAGTTCGCCGCGTTGCGTTCCTGGTGGCGGGTCTTGCGTCCCTGACTGGCTGCGCCGGTTTGGATACGCTGAGAAGCGTGACCGAACCGACCGATCTGTATGACCTGACGCCCAAAAGCACATACGCGGCAGACCTGCCGAGGATTTCCGCGCAGATTGTCATCGAGGAACCAACCGCCGCGAGTTCGGTCAATACCGACCGCATCGCGATCAAGCCCAACCCGTATCAGGTGCAATACTTTCCGCAAGCGCGTTGGGTCGATCGGGCGCCGCTTTTGGTCCAGACCATGTTGCTCGAGTCGTTCGAGAATACGGGCAAGGTAGGGGCGGTTGGCCGGCAGGCAATCGGCCTCAGCTCGGATTACACACTGTTGACGGAGCTGCGGGAATTCCAGGCGGCTCTGGATGGCGGCGAGACCGGTCCGATCACCGTCATCGTTCAGCTCAACATGAAAATCGTTCAGGAGCCGCTCGGCCTGATCGTCGCATCGCAATCTTTCGCGCACCGGGAGACGGCGGCTTCAAGCGAAATGCTCTCGGTTGTCGCCGCATTCGATACAGCACTTGGCAAAACGATGGGCCAGACCGTCGACTGGGCGGTTCGCCGGATCGCGCAAATCACCAACTGAACGGCCAGGCGCCGGGTGGATCAGGGCGTCTGGCGCGCCGGCAGTGTCCTGAGATAGGCGACAATCGCGCGGGCGTCCCGGTCGGTCATTCCGGCATAGAAGGCGAACCCCATTGGCGGCGACATCGGGCTGCCGTCCGGGCGTTTGCCGGTGCGGATCATCGAGATCACCTCGTCGTCGGTCCATCGTGCGAGGCCATCCGGATGGGGGGTTAGGTTGGCGGAAACCGAGATGCCCCACGAGCCTTCGAAGGCGCGGCCGCCGGCCCCAAGCTGGTGCTCGAAATCGAAGTGGCCCTCGACCATCGGGGTGTGACACTCGATGCAATGCGCGACCGGGCCGGCGAGATAGGCTCCGTATTCCGCGGTTTCGCCCTCGGGCACCGGGGCGACATTGGCCACCGGTGGGCCGTAACTCTCGGGGAGAGGGATATTGTAGGTAGATCTTGGGACAGTATTCTCGACCGCTGGAACCGAGCGGAGATAGGCAACAATCGCCCCGACGTCGCTGTCCGACAGGTCGCGGTATAGCTCGATCGGCATCGGCGGGCCGATCAGCGAGCCATCGGGGCGGATGCCCTCGCGGATCGCACGGCCGACCTCGGCGTCGGTCCAGTTGCCGATTGCGGCGGGGGTGATGTTCGACGCCCAAGCCTCGAAGATGGGCATCTTGATGACAAAACGGCCTGAAAGCTCCTGGCCCGGCACCGGACCGTCCGGTCCCAACGGTGAGTGGCAATTTCCACAGGCGGCGACCGAGCGCACAATATACGCACCGCGTTCAAGCTCGGACCCGGCCGCCATCGAATGGGACAACCCGGACGTCAGGGCGAACGTCACGATGAGGCTTGTGATCAGTTTCATGGCTAATACTCTTCGCAAAGTACCCTATGATCCCAGGGCCAAC
Organism: Thermohalobaculum sp.; assembly: GCA_035527255.1. Taxonomy (GTDB): domain Bacteria; phylum Pseudomonadota; class Alphaproteobacteria; order Rhodobacterales; family Rhodobacteraceae; genus Thermohalobaculum. Next base: position 8,955 of record DATLAW010000143.1, read on the forward strand.
CCAATGCCGGCACGGCACTCCTGAACCCCGTCATGGTGCCATTCCGGCATGCAATGGTAACAGTTGGCTTCCATTGGATGTCAAGCGGAATCGTCCCGCTGTTGGCGATCTCCGATGCGGGATTTCCGCCCGGGAAAATCCCCCGACCGGCGGGCGAAGTCCAGGGATTGGCGGTCAGGGCAAACCACCAAGCGCGAACGCAGTTAGTCCTCTCCTGCGTCCAGCGCCAACACCATCAGCACCAGATCCAGCCGCTTGCCACGCTTGATCCCGACACCCTTCAGCCGTCCCTGTTCCGCGAAGCCCAGTTTGCGATGCAGCCCCATGCTGGCCGGTTGATCGGCGCTGACACCGCCGACCATACGCGCCAGACCGCTTACCCGCGCATGAATGACCAGCCGTTCCATCAGCAGCCGTGCAATGCCACGGCCACGGGCCGCACGCGCTACGTAGACCGAATGCTCCACGGTCTCACGGTAGCCCTCGCCGGTGCGAAACGGGCCATAGCTGGCATAGCCCAGCACCTCGCCGCCGTCCTCGGCGACCAGCACGGGATGGCCACACGCCATGCGCTCGTTGAACCAGCGTGTCATGTCGTCGGGGGTCTTTGGGGTCTCGGTCCAGCTTGCGGTGCCCGAGCGGATTTCAGTGTTCAGGATTTCGGCAATCGCCGTCAGGTCGCCAAACTCGGCGTCCCGCAAGATCATCGCCCTTACAGCTTCGGTTTAGTGTCGGCGGTTGGGTCGGCGGTCCACACGGACCGGCACAAGCGCACGCTTCGGGCCCTCGCCGGGCCGTGAGGCGACCAGAACCAGGGCGACCACAATCATTCCGAACAGGACCAGGCTCATCGGTTCCTCCGCGTCTTTCCTCCACTATGTTATTCCTCTATGCCCGAATCGTCGAGTCACATTATTGCGGGGTGGAGATGGGCATGAGCGACGGCGCCTGGGATTTCTGGATCGACCGTGGCGGCACTTTCACCGATGTGGTGGCGCGCCGCCCGGAGGGCACCCTTGCCACCCGCAAACTGCTGTCCGACAATCCGGAACAGTACGCCGACGCCGCCCTCCAGGCGATCCGCGACTTTCTAGGCCTTGGCAAGGCCGAACCGATCCCCGCCGGTCGCGTCAACCGGGTCAAGATGGGCACCACCGTGGCAACCAACGCGCTGCTCGAGCGCAAGGGCGACCTCACCGTTTTGGTCATCACCCGTGGGCTGGGCGACCAGCTGCGCATCGCGTACCAGAACCGCCCCGAGCTGTTCGTCCGCCAGATTGTCATGCCGGAAATGCTGTATTCGCGGGTGATCGAAGCCGATGAACGGGTACGCGCCGACGGCACTATCGAGGCCCCGCTCGACGAGGCGCGCCTCCGCGACGACCTGCAAGCCGCCTATGACAGCGGCATCCGCGCCGCCGCGATCGTCTTCGTTCATGGTTACCGCTACACCTCCCACGAGGCTCGGGCGGGCGAGATTGCGCGCGACGTCGGCTTCACCCAGGTTTCGGTCAGCCACATCGTCAGCCCGCTGATGAAGATGGTCAGCCGCGGCGATACCACGGTCGTCGACGCCTACCTCTCGCCCATTCTGCGCCGCTATGTCGACCGGGTGGCGGCGGCGTTCGAGGGCGATGCGGCTGGCAAACTGATGTTCATGCAATCATCTGGCGGCCTCACCGACGCCCGCATGTTCCAGGGCAAGGACGCTATCCTCTCAGGCCCCGCTGGCGGGGTCGTCGGCTGTGTCCGCACCTCCGAGATCGCCGGGTTCGACAAGATCATCGGCTTCGACATGGGGGGCACCAGTACGGACGTTTGCCATTTCGCCGGGGAATACGAGCGCGTGTTCCTGACCCAGGTCGCCGGTGTGCGGATGCGTGCACCGATGATGAACATCCACACTGTCGCGGCGGGCGGCGGCTCGATCCTGCAGTTCGACGGCACCCGCATGCGGGTCGGCCCGGAAAGTGCCAGCGCCAATCCGGGCCCCGCGGCCTATGGCAGGGGTGGCCCGCTGGCGGTGACCGATGCCAATGTCATGACCGGCAAACTGCGTCCGGAATTCTTCCCCGCCATCTTCGGACCTGACGCCAACCGCCCGCTCGATGCCGAAGCGACCCGCATCAAATTCGCCGCCCTCGCGGCCGATGTTGGCAAAGCCCCGGAGGAACTCGCCGACGGCTTCCTCAAGATCGCCGTCGAGAACATGGCCAACGCGATCAAGAAGATCAGCGTCCAGCAGGGCCACGATGTCACCGAATACTGCCTCAGCGTCTTCGGCGGCGCTGGCGCCCAGCACGCCTGCCAGATCGCCGACACGCTGGGTATGGAAACCTGCCTGATCCACCCGATGGCCTCGCTCCTCAGTGCCTATGGCATGGGGCTGGCCGACATTCGCGCCAGCCGCGAACAAGCGGTCGAGGCGCTGCTCGCCGAGGATAGCCGTCTCCAGGCTGCCGCCGATCTCGACCGGCTCGGCTCCGACGCGGTGGCGGAGGTTGAACACCAGGGCATCGCTTCACACGCCATCCACACCGTCCGCACCATCATGCTGAAGGTGAAGGGCACCGACACCGCGCTCGGCGTTCCCTTTGGCACCGTGGCCGCGTTGCAGGCGGGATTCGCCGACGCCCACCGCGCCCGCTTCGGGTTTTCCGCTGGCGACAAGCCGCTGATCATCGAGGCGGTAACGGTCGAGGCGATCGGCGAGGCTGGCGACGTTTCTGAGGACACGCTTGCCACCAACACCCGCGACGAGACCGCGATCGAGACCACCCTGACCGCCGATTTCTACTCCGACGGCAACTGGCACACCGCCCGCTACGTGCGGCGCCAGGCGATGCGCCCCGGCGATACCTTGACCGGCCCGGCCATTCTGGTCGAGCCCCACACTTCCATCGTCATTGAGCGCGGCTGGCAGGCCCGGATCACCGCCCATGACCATGTGGTGCTGACCAGAATCACCGCCCGCGAGGGCCGGGCAGTCGGCACCGAGGCCGACCCGGTGATGCTCGAGGTCTTCAACAACCTCTATATGTCGATCGCCGAGCAGATGGGCGCGGTGCTGGAGAACACCGCTGTCTCCGTCACCATCAAGGAGCGGCTGGATTTCTCGTGCGCCGTCTTCGACGCGGCGGGCGACCTGATCGCCAACGCCCCCCACATGCCAGTGCATCTGGGATCGATGGCGGCGTCCGTCCGGACAATCATGCAGCTGAACCCGGACATGTCGCCCGGTGATGTCTATGTCCTGAACGCCCCCTATAACGGCGGCACCCATCTACCCGATATCACGGTCGTCACGCCGGTCTGGAACGACGCGGGCACTGCGGTGCTGTTCTACACCTCGGCCCGCGGCCACCAGACCGATGTCGGCGGCCTGACCCCCGGCTCGATGCCCCCCGACAGCCGGGTGGTCGAGGACGAGGGCGTGCTGATCGACAATTTCAAGCTGGTGGAAAGCGGCCACTTCCGCGAGGCTGAGGTCTACGAGATGCTGACCTCGGCCAAGTACCCGGCCCGCAACCCGATGGAGAATATCGCCGATCTGAAGGCCCAGGTCGCCGCCTGCGAGAAGGGTGCGGCGGAGCTGCGCAAGATGGTCGCCCATTTCGGCCTCGACGTAGTTCAGGCCTACATGGCCCATGTCCAGGACAACGCCGAGGAATTGGTGCGCCGCCGCATCTTGGCGCTGAAAGACGCCGCATACGTCTACGAGATGGACCCGGATTTCGACGGCAAGCCGCGCGCAATCCACGTCAAGATCACCGCCGACCACGCTACCCGCTCGGCCACTGTCGATTTCACCGGCACCACGGCGCAGCTCGCCACCAATTATAACGCGCCCGAGCCGGTTACCCGCGCCGCCGTGCTCTACGTCTTCCGCTGTTTGGTGGACGATGCGATCCCGATGAACGAGGGCGTGATGAAGCCCCTCAACATCATCCTGCCCAAGGGCACCATGCTCAGCCCGGAATACCCGGCGGCTGTAATCGCCGGAAATGTCGAGACCTCGCAGGCGGTCACCTCGGCCCTGTTCCTGGCGCTTGGGGTCATGGCCGCCGCCCAGTCAACGATGAACAACACCACCTGGGGCAACGCGAAATACCAGTATTACGAAACCATCTGCGGTGGCACCGGTGCTGGTGTGCTGAACGACGGCACCGGGCACCACGGTACGCCGGCCGTCCACAGCCACATGACCAACTCCCGCCTGACCGACCCGGAGGTGCTGGAATGGCGCTTCCCGGTGCTGCTGGAACAGTTCGCCATCCGCCCCGGCACTGGCGGCCGGGGAAAGTTCCACGGCGGCGACGGCGCGGTGCGCCGCATCCGATTCCTTGAGGCGATGACCGTCGCCATCCTGTCGGGCCACCGGGTGGTGCCGCCGCCCGGCATGGCGGGCGGCGCGCCCGGCGCCCGTGGCCGCACCCGCATCCTGCGCGCCGACGGCACGGTCGAGGAGCTTCGCTCCGCCGATAAACGCGAGGTCGGGCCGGGCGATACCTGGCTGCTGGAAACTCCGGGGGGTGGGGGATACCTGCCGGAGGACACATTATGACGTTGGTATTCTACGCTGGCGTCGCCATTACGCTGGTCGGCCTCGCTGGTATCCTGTGGTTCATCCAACGCGCCCGGCGGCTGCGCCAGACCGATGCCGACGACACCGCCGTTCAGGCCGAGCTCCGCTGGCTGGTTCTGCTGAACATGGCCGCCGTCGGGCTAGCCTTCCTTGGACTGGCGATTGCCGTCGTCGGGCTGATACTCTCGGCGTAATCTCCCGCCTCAATCCTCGTCTTCGTCGTCCTCGCCTGCCTTCGGCAGATTGAACAGCGAGTCCGGGTCGACCCTCGCGGCAGCGGCCTTTCGGTCGTCGCGCGGATCATCCATGCTGAAATTCTCGAACTCTGACAAACGGCGCGGCGAGGCTGGCTCGTCGGGCGTCATCAGCGACGCGGCAGTCGACATCAGGCTGATCCGCTCTTCGGAGGAAGGTACCGGCTGTTGGGTTTTGGCCCGCTTCTCGGCCGCCTTCCTGACCGCCGCATCCAGGTCGAGCTGCCGGCACAACCCCAACGCCACCGGATCGACCGGCTGGATGCTGGAGATGTTCCAGTGGCTGCGGTTGCGGATCGACTGAATCGTAGGCTTGGTGGTGCCGACCAGCTTGCCGATCTGGCTGTCTTCCATCTCAGGGTGATAGCGAACCAGCCAGGCGATCGCCGAGGGCCGGTCCTGCCGCTTCGAGACCGGCGTATAGCGCGGGCTGCGCCGTCGCTGCGACGCCGCTGCCACCTCCACCCGCTTCAGCAGCTTCAACCGGGCCACCGGATCGGCTTCACAGCGCTTGATGTCGTCGGCGGTCACCTGGTTGTTGGCGACCGGATCGAAACCCTTGATGCCAACCGCCACCTCGCCGTCGGCGACACCGGCGATCTCGAGCTCGTGCATGCCGCAAAAATCGCCGATCTGGCGAAACGTCAGCGTGGTGTTGTCGACCAGCCAGACAGCGGTCGCTTTGGGCATCAGGGGCAGATCGGTCATGTCGTCAAACCTTTGTGTCTTTGCTGCGTCGAACACGGCTTCGCCGCGCTCCGAGAACCGGGCGCGAGGCGCAACT
>DATLAW010000144.1:0-17867 GCA_035527255.1 Thermohalobaculum sp.
TGCGCAGCCTGCGCCAGGCCCGTCAGCAACTCTCCGGATTTCTGCTGCGCCATGGCCGCCATTATAGCCGCCCTGCCTGGACGCTGATGCATCGCCGCTGGCTGGCCGGGTTGCGGTTCGAGCAGCCGGCCCACCACATCGTCCTGGAAGACTGTATTGCAACGATCGAAGCCGCAACCGCCCGTCGCGATCGGTTGACCGCGCAGATCGAGGCCATGCTTGCGGACTGGGCGCTGGCGCCGGTCGTTCATGCGCTGCAGTCGCTTCGCGGCGTGGCCCTGGTGAGTGCTGCGACGGTGATCGCAGAACTCGGCGACATCACCCGGTTTGCCAACCCGCGCCAGCTCATGGCGTATCTCGGCCTGGTCCCCTCGGAGCATTCGAGCGGCGGAACCCGGCGTCAGGGCGGAGTGACGAAGGCGGGCAACTCGACCGCCCGGCGCATGTTGATCGAGGCGGCCTGGAGCTACCGGTTCCCCGCGAGGATCAGCCGCGAACAATTGCTCCGGCAGGAAGCACTGCCCAAGCCGATCCGCGACACCGCATGGAAAGCCCAGGTGCGGCTGTGCGGCCGGTACCGAAAGCTCACCAGGGCCGGAAAGCCGGCCACCACCGTGACAACCGCGATCGCTCGCGAGCTGGCCGGGTTCGTCTGGGCCATCGCCTGCCAGCTGCCACGGCCGACGAACTGACGACCGCGACATGACTATCCGGACATCATCAGACGAAGGAGAAAGCAGTTCTTGAGCCCTCTGAGCCTGAGTAAGGCTGGAGGCACGGTCACGGCAGGAGAACCCTCGTATCCACTATCAGCCGGACCTCTCATCCGACGCTGGATCCTAGACCGAGGCAGCTCCGCGACGCATCAGGTCCGGCGGTACCCAACCCGCGTATCAGAGCATGATCAACCGTCGTCTCATTGACCGTGCCTCCTGCTTTGCCCAGGAGCAGCCATCCGGACGCAACGCTTGCCAGAGCAAGTGAACGAATTCTCGTACCTGTACCTTGAAATGGCGAACATGAGAGTGGAGAGTTCACAGAATCGGGCTGGCGCAGAGCGTTGCACCGGTTGTGCTCGCAGAAATCTCCGGATGGTCGTGAGCCAAGAGTGTTAACCGGACGCCCCTTTCCCGCAATGACAGGCCAAACAATCATGTCCCAAGACGTCATCTCCGAACTGGCCCCCACAGGAACCCTGCGCGCCGGCATCAATCTGGCGAACATCCTCCTCGTCACCGGGTCTACGGCGGCGGGCGAGCCTACCGGTGTCGCCCCTGACATGGCCCGCGCGATTGCCGACCGGCTGGGGGTCGCTGTTTCCTATGTGACGTTCGCCTCGCCGGGAGAGGTTGCCGATGCGATCAGCGCAGATGCCTGGGATATCGCCCTGATCGCCGCCGAACCGGCGCGGGCCGAGAGCATCGCGTTCTCGGCGGCCTATGTCGAGATCGAGGCGACCTATCTGGTGCCTGCCGACTCGGCGTTCCGGTCAATCGAGGATGTCGATCAGCCCGGTGTGCGGATCGCGGTGTCGGATCGCAGCGCCTATGACCTCTACCTGACCCGCAGCCTCAAGCATGCCGAGTTGCACCGGGCGAAGGGTCTGGCCGGTGCGCTGGCATTGTTTGTCGATGAGGGTTTGGACGCCTTGGCCGGGCTGCGGCCGGCATTGAAGGAGAATGCCGAGACCTTGCCCGGTGCCCGGGTTCTGGGTGGCAGATATACCACGGTCCAACAGGCAATTGGCACCAAACCGGAGAACACCGCCGCCGCCGGGTTTTTGCAGACATTTGTTGCCGAGGCAAAGGCGAGCGGGTTGATCGCCCGCCTGCTCGAGCGCCACGGCGTTGAAGCCAAGCTCACGGTCGCCGCCGACGTTTGATCAGTTCACGGCGGATGTGAGGCTTCCATGCCGCTACGCTGGACCTCGGCGCGCCAAAACGGTATTCTCGTGATCGAGAGTGCGTAAAGCACCCATTTTGTGAGGCAGATGATGCAGTTCCCGACGCGGTTCGAGAGCTTACCCGAGTATGCGTTCCCACGCCTGCGGGCGCTTCTCAAGGACACCGAACCCGGTGGCCCGGAAATTCCCATGTCAATTGGCGAGCCGCAACACGCCATCCCCGATTTCGTTCCCGGCATTATGCTTGAGCATTCCGCAACGTTGTCGAAATACCCGCCCAACGAGGGCATCCCCCAATTGCGGCAGGCAATCTCGGACTGGCTCGCGCTTCGCTACGGCCTCGCCGAGGGTTACCGTGATCCCGAGCGCAACATCCTGCCGCTGAACGGTACCCGCGAGGGGCTGTTCAACACCTGCCTGGCGCTGTCGCCGGAGACCAAGAACGGCCAGCGCCCCGCGATTCTGCTGCCCAACCCGTTCTACCAATGCTACGCGGTCGCGGCGACGATGGCCGGGGCCGAACCGATCTACCTGCCCTGCACTGCGGAAACCGGCCATCTACCTGATTTTGCAGGTGTTCCAGCGAATATTCTCGACCGCACCACGGTTGCCTATATCTGCTCACCAGCCAATCCTCAGGGAGCGGTGGCGGACCGGACCTACTGGAAAACCTTGCTCGAACTGGCGGAGGCGCACGATTTCCGCGTCTTCGCCGACGAATGCTATTGCGAGATCTACCGCGACACGCCGCCTGTCGGCGCGCTTGCGGTCCTGGCCGAAATCGATGCCAACCCCGACCGGCTGGTGATATTCCACTCGCTGTCGAAGCGCTCGAACCTGGCCGGGCTTCGCTCCGGTTTCGCCGCCACCGGGGCGGGCAATATAGCGCGGATGATGCAGCTTCGCTCATACGCAGGCGCGCCGATGCCGATCCCGGCGCAGTATGCCGCAGCGGCAACATGGGCGGAAGAAAGCCACGTTGTCGCAAATCGGGCGTTATATCGGGAGAAATTTGTCCTCGCAGATGATATACTTGGCAACATGCCAGGTTACATGTCGCCCCAGGCCGGGTTTTTCCTGTGGCTTCGGGTCGGCGATGGCGAGGCAACCGCCTTGCGCTTGTGGCGCGAGGCCGGTGTGCGTTGTCTGCCCGGCAAGTATTTGTCGCGTCCCGCGCCCGATTGGTCAGGCGGTGGCGATCCGGGTTCCGAGTATGTGCGTCTGGCGCTGGTAGCGTCCGCCCCCGAGGTGCGCCGGGGGCTCGAAGCCGTGAGGGCGGTGCTGACTTAGGGGGCTCCGGGACAAAACCGGGGGCAGGAGCGAAGGTAGACGAATGGCATTTTTCTCAAGCGAAGGCCGCGGAACTCCGCTGGTCGATAGCGAGATGTCCGAGGCAATGCGCCGTCGGCTCAGCGAGTTGATCGGCCTGGGTTGGGCTACACTGGCAATCCTGCTTGGCCTCTGCCTCGCTAGCTATGACATTAACGATTCGAGCCATTTCAGCTCGACCGCCCAGCCGCCGGCGAATTGGCTCGGACGGATCGGGGCGATTCTTGCCGACCCGATGATGCGCGCATTCGGCGCCGCAAGCTGGGGGTTGGTGATCTTTCTCGGCGCCTGGACCTTACGATTCATTTTCCATTTCGGCGAACACCGCCTGGCCCGGCGTGCGTTGTTTGCGCCGCTGGCGTTCCTGGTCGGCACGGCTTTCGCATCGACCCATGCGCCTTGGGAGAGTTGGCAGCTGTCCGCCGGCCCCGGCCTCGGCGGGTTTGTCGGTGACACGATCGTGGTCTCGCTGATCGGTATTTTGCCGATGGGACCGACGGCGGCGGTGCAACTCCTGTCCCTGGTTTTCGGCGTAGGTCTGATCGCCGCCGCCGGCGCGGCGTTGGGCGTCGTCTCCGCGGAGGCGTGGTTCTTTGCCCGCTGGATGTTCTACTCGCTGTCGCAGGTCGCTCGTCTGATCCTGAAAGGACTGTCCGGGTTACTGGTCATGGCGATGGCGAAATACCGGGCCTGGCGGACCCGGCCGCGATCCGAGCGATTGGCCCCGGCTGAACCGACCGGGAGCTGGAAGGCTAAGTCCTGGAAAGAACGCATGTTGGCGTCGAAGCGCAAACGCGGCGAGCCGCCGATGTCCCGCGCTGGCGTGGGCCAGTCCAGCAATGGCGGCGACAACGAATATGACAATCCGGAGGTGCAAAACAGAGCCCTGAACAGTGCCATCAGCGCCCTGACCAAGATCACCAACGAACCCGAGGATCCGGTCCCGATGCGGCGCCCAACGGTTGCGCCTGCAATACCCACCGTCGATCCATTGTCTGGCCCAGTCAGCCAGCATCAAACCCGCCCCGGCAAGATCAGCCGCGTCGCGAGTCGCGAACAACAGCCGATGCTGTTCGAAAGTGTGAACGATCAGGAAGCCTATGATGCGCCGCCGCTGGGGCTGCTGGAGAAGGCCATCCAGGTGATCCGGCCGCAGACGTCCACCAACGCCTTGCACGAGAACGCCCGAATGCTGGAGACCGTGCTGGAGGATTATGGCGTGCGTGGCGAGATCACCGCGGTCAAGCCTGGACCGGTGGTCACCCTGTACGAGCTGGAACCGGCGCCGGGCCTGAAGGCCAGCCGGATCATCGGCCTCTCCGACGATATCGCCCGTTCGATGTCGGCGCTGTCGGCCCGCGTTTCGACCGTGCCGGGTCGCTCGGTCATAGGCATTGAGTTGCCGAACGCCCAGCGCGAGAGGGTTTTGCTGCGCGAGTTGCTGGAAAATCCATCCTATGGTGACAGCCAGATCAAGCTGGCGCTGGCATTGGGCAAGGATATTTCCGGCCAGCCGGTGGTGGCGAACCTGGCCAAGATGCCGCATTTGCTGATCGCCGGCACCACCGGATCGGGCAAATCGGTTGCGATCAACACCATGATTCTGTCGCTGCTCTACCGGCTCAGCCCGAAGCAGTGCCGGATGATTATGATCGACCCGAAGATGCTCGAACTTTCGGTCTACGACAACATCCCGCATCTGCTCGCCCCGGTCGTCACCGACCCGAAAAAGGCCGTGGTTGCGTTGAAATGGGTCGTCGCCGAGATGGAAGAGCGCTACCGCAAAATGTCGAAGTTGGGCGTGCGCAACATCGACGGCTACAATGCCCGGGTCCGCGAGGCGCTGAAGAAGGGCGAGGACTTCAACCGCGTTGTCCAGACCGGCTTCGATCAGACCACCGGCGAGCCGATCTACGAAAGCGAGAGCCTGGTTCCGGAGGAGATGCCACTGATCGTCGTCATCGTCGACGAGATGGCCGATCTGATGATGGTCGCGGGCAAGGAAATAGAAGCCTGCATTCAGCGTTTGGCGCAGATGGCGCGGGCCTCGGGCATCCACCTGATAATGGCCACCCAGCGGCCCTCGGTCGATGTCATCACGGGCACCATCAAGGCAAATTTCCCGACCCGGATCTCGTTCCAGGTCACCTCGAAGATCGACAGCCGCACGATCCTGGGCGAGCAGGGGGCCGAGCAACTGCTTGGCATGGGCGACATGTTGTATATGGCCGGCGGCGGGCGCATTACCCGCGTCCACGGCCCGTTCGTTTCGGACGAGGAGGTCGAGGAGGTTGTCCGGCACCTGAAAACCCTGGGCACGCCGGAATACGAGGGCTCGGTTACCGAAGGCGGCGACGAGGAAGCCCAGGCGCTGGTCGATGAGCGGTTGGGCTTGGCGGCCGCCGGCGACGACGACGCCACGCTGTATGATAAGGCAGTGGCGATCGTGGCGCGTGACCGGAAGTGCTCGACCAGCTATATCCAACGCAAACTCGCCATCGGCTACAACAAGGCGGCCCGCCTGGTTGAGATGATGGAGGGTAATGGCGTTGTCAGTTCGGCCAATGCCGTCGGCAAGCGCAATATAATGATCGAGGAGCGGTAGCTCGGTTTCGCGTGCGACGCTGATACTGGGTGAAAACGAGAAAATAGCGCTTCCGACCTGAACGCATCAGATCGGCAGAAGCTTATATCGCCGGAACTCGACACCGCGTACCGTTGTATTGCTGAAATTCATCGCCAAGTAGGACCCATGACCAGACGCACCCTCCTCGCCGGCGCACTCGCCGCATTGTTCGCCGCCGGATTGACGTTCGGACTGTCCGCGCCGGCTACCGCCCAGATGTCGGGCGCTGATGCGCGCGACCTCACCCGGATCTCGAACTACCTGAACGGCGTGACCACGCTGGAGGGTACCTTCGTCCAGATCGGCCATGACGGCGAACTGTCCGAGGGGCTGTTCTACATGCGTCGCCCCGGCCGAATCCGCTTTGAATACAAGCCGCCGAATCCGGCGCTGGTTGTCGCTGATGGCACCTGGGTCGGGGTTTATGACACCAGGCTGAATACGCTCGACCGCATTCCGCTGGGCTCGACACCGCTCGATCTGCTGCTGAGCAAGCGGGTCGACCTGCGCAGTGATGGCGCAATCCGCTCGATCGAACGCGCCCCTGGCTTGATGCGGGTCACCGCCATCGACCCCGACGCCCCCGACCAGGGCTCGATCACCATGGTCTTTGCCGAGGCCCCGCTGGAACTGCGCCAATGGATTGTCGTTGACGCCCAGGGCCTGACCACCACCGTGGCGCTGAGCGAAATGCGCTCGAACGTGAAGCTGGACCCGAATTTATTCTTTATCGAGGATCCGCAGTAGGAAGCGCATTCTGCGCGAAATCCCTCTTGAACGGTGCGCAAAATGCGCTCCCTACATCTCAAAACTCGCCACCACCGGCACATGGTCCGATGGCTTCTCGACCCCGCGCCAATCGCGCAAGATCCGGCTTGAGCCCGGCACCGCCGTCACCCCGCCCCGGCTCCAGATATGATCCAGCCGCCGGCCCCGGTCGGCCTCGGCCCAGTCGGCGGCGCGGTACGACCACCACGAGTATAGTTTTTCGGGGGCCGGGAGATGCGCCCGCGTCACATCGGTCCAGTCGCCCGCCGACTGCACGCGGCCCAGGGCCTCGACCTCGACTGGCGTGTGGCTGACTACCTTCAACAACTGTTTGTGCGACCAGACATCGTCCTCCAGCGGCGCGATGTTCAGGTCGCCGACCAAGATCGCCGGGTTGTCCTGCACCGCGCCCCAAGCTTCCATCTCGTCGAGGAACTGCAGTTTATGGGCGAATTTCGGATTGGTCTTCGGGTCGGCCTCGTCACCGCCTGCGGGCACGTAGAAGTTGTGCAGCACCGCGCCGCCGGGCAGCCGGGCCGCTACATGGCGCGCGTCTCCCTTGGCGCACCAGTCGACATGTCCGGCGTCCTCGATGGGTACCCGGCTGAAGATTGCGACGCCATTATAGCCCTTCTGCCCGCGTGCCACCGCATTGCCATAGCCTGCCGCCGCAAACACCTCGAAGGGGATTTTGTCGACCGGCGATTTGGTTTCCTGCAGGCAAAGGATGTCCGGCGCCTCCGTCTTCAGGAACCCCGCCACCATTTCGGCTCGCAGCCGCACTGAATTGATGTTCCAGGTCGCGATCGTCAACGCCATGTCGAGCCTTCTTTCATTGCCACGGAAATTCCAATGGGGCGCGAGGATGAACCGCCGCGCCGCTCGGCTCAACCCCTGTTTCTGTGTTGGGGCGCGCTCCGAACAAAAGAGCGCCCGGTGCGGGGAGCACCGGGCGCTTGCCCGTAACGGGCGGGCCACGGACGAGGTGAGGGGGACCCCATCCGTAGGGCAGCGGCGGGTTCGGGGGGGAATTGCCGCTGCCTGAAATTAAATCTAGGTGCACTTTGCCCCGGCTTCAAGGGTGGGGCAGATCACAATCCCAGGCGGTACCCTCCAGCATCGGTGAGCAGGATCGAAGCATTCGAAGGATTCGGCTCGATCTTCTGGCGCAACCGGTAAATGTGGGTCTCAAGCGTGTGCGTGGTGACACCGGCGTTATAGCCCCAAACCTCACGCAACAGCACGTCGCGTTCTACCGTGCGCCCGTTCGAGCGATAGAGGAATTTCAAGATGTTGGTTTCCTTCTCGGTCAGCCGCACCTTGCGTTCGTTCTCGTCGATCAAGATTTTGGCACCGGGACGGAAGCTGTAAGGGCCGATGGAAAAGACCGCGTCCTCCGATTGCTCGTGCTGGCGCAGCTGAGCGCGGATCCGGGCCAGCAGCACCGGAAACTTGAACGGCTTGGCGACATAATCGTTGGCCCCGGCATCCAGCCCGAGGATGGTATCGGCATCCGTATGATGACCGGTCAGCATGATCACCGGGCATTTCACCCCCTGCTTGCGCATCAACCGGCAGACCTCGCGCCCGTCCATGTCCGGCAGGCCGACATCGAGGATGATCAGGTCGTGCATCTCGGCCTTGGCGCGCTCGACGCCGCGAGTGCCGTCCTCGGCCTCGTATACGTCAAACTCCTCCATCATCATCAACTGATCGGCCAGCGCCTCGCGCAGGTCGGCGTCGTCGTCGATTAGCAGGACTTTTTTGGCCACGGTCATTGATGTGTCCCCATGCGGTGGTTCGGTTATTGGTATCTGCGTTCTGATGTGGGCGACCGCGCCGCGTTCGACAACATTTCTGACAAGTCCTCACAATTCCGTGTGCGCCAGGCCGGTTTTGTTTCGGCCAAACGGTCGGTGCGACACAGTTATGGTGTCTTTGTCGCGAATGTCGCGGGTATTCTGGAACCGGCTCCCATATATTGTTATCAGAGCCCGCCAGAATGGCCCACTTGATGAGGTCGCCCGGAGAGGTCACCCGGAGAGGTCGCCCAGAATGCCGTTGCCGACGCCACTGTCCCTGACCGCGGAGGAACATGTCGCCCGCGCCCGCGCCGATCTGAGGATCGGGGCGCCGGTGGCGTTGACCTCGGCTTCTGGTGGCGCACTGGTGATCGCCGCCGAGACCTTGTCGCAGGCGCGCCTCACCGCGCTGAGGGCGGCGGTGCCTGAAGTGCTCGATCTCGCAATCAGCCACCGCCGGGCCGAGACGTTGCGGGCCCGCGCCTATGATGGCGACCTGGCCCGTATTGCCGTGCCGCCGGACGCCGATGCCGCCTGGGTGCTGGCCACCGCCGACCCGTCGCGCGATCTTGCCACGCCGTTGAAAGGCCCCTACGCGACCCGCCGCGACGGGCCGTCCGACCTCCACGCCCTGGCGTTGGCACTGGCCAAACAAGCCCGCCTGCTGCCCGCGGCTGTTGTCGCGGTGTGGAGCGATGTCAGCCATGTCGAGAAGCTGGCGGCCGAATCCGGGCTGACGACCCTGACGGAAATCATCCTCCGCCGCGCCGTCGAAACCGCGCCGCGAATGCAGCTTGTATCGGGTGCCCGGGTGCCGACCCGCTTTGCCGAGGCCGGGCGCTGTCATGTGTTCCGCCCGGCCGACGGCGGCGAGGAGCATTACGCCATCGAGATCGGCCGCCCGTCGCGCAATGCGCCGGTTATGGCCCGCCTGCACTCGGCCTGTTTCACCGGCGACGTGCTCGGCTCGCTGAAATGCGATTGCGGCCCGCAGCTCGCCGCCGCGATGACCCAGATCGCCGCCGAAGGTTCCGGCATCCTGCTGTATATGAACCAGGAGGGGCGCGGCATCGGGCTCGCCAACAAGATGCGCGCCTATGCGCTACAGGATCAGGGCTTCGATACCGTCGAAGCCAACCACCGCCTTGGATTCGAGGACGACGAGCGCGATTTTCGCCTCGGCGCCGAGATGCTGAAGGCAATGGGCTTTGCCGCCGTCCGCCTGATGACCAACAACCCCGCCAAGATCGCGATGATGCTTGAATGCGGTGTCGAGGTGACCGAGCGGGTGCCCCTGAAAGTGGGGCACACGACCGAGAACGCGGCCTATCTGGCGACCAAGGCCGCGAAAAGCGGGCATCTACTTTGAGACGGCGTGGGGCGGCTGTCAGACCAGGCGACCTGGTCGTTGGCCTCTGGGGCGCGCGGTTCCTTGGGCGGCGTTTTGCCTGTTCCATTGGACGCGGCGGCATCCTTGCCGCCGATGTGAAGCGCGAAGGTGACGGCGCCAGCCCGGCAGGGGTGTGGCGATTGACTGGCCTATACTGGCGCGCCGATCGCAGTCGCCGTCCGCTGACCGGGCTGGCCGCTGTCCCGCTGGGCCCGCAACAGGGCTGGGCCGAGGCACCGGCAGACCCGGCTTACAACTGTTCGATCCGCCATCCCCACCCCTTTCCGGCCGACCGCATGACCCGTGGCGACCCTCTGTATGATATCTGCGCTATCACGGACCATAACGCCGCCCCGGTGGTCCCCGGCGCTGGCAGCGCCATCTTTGTCCACCTCTGGCGCCGCCCGCGCTGGCCGACGGCCGGCTGCATTGCCTTCCAGCGGCCGGACCTGCAGTGGATCCTCGCCCGCTGGCAGCCCGCCTCGCGGCTAGTGATCCGCGAGCGTGGGGGTCTCTGACCGCCCGGATCAATCTTCTCGCCGCGGCCCGAGAAGCCGCCTAGTCTGATGCTCCCCGGAATCAGCTAAACGAGTGCATCCATGGCCACTGACCTCACCCTTCCGAGCCGCGACCTCGTTGGCTACGGCGCCAATCCGCCCCATGCGAAATGGCCCGGCGGCGCCCGCGTCGCGGTGAATTTCTGCATCAACTACGAGGAGGGCGCCGAGTTGTGCATCCTCAACGGCGATGATCGATCCGAGGCGCGGGTCTCTGATCTGGTGGTCAAGTCGCGGCCCGGCGCGCGCGATCTCAACATGGAATCGAACTACGAATACGGCAGCAGGGTCGGCTATTGGCGGATCCTGAAAGCCTTCACGACCCGCGGCCTGCCGGCTACGGTCAATCTGGTCGGGCTGGCGGGTGAATTGGTACCAGATCCGCTCGTCGCCATGATCGAGGCCGGTTTCGACCTCCAACCCCATGGCTGGCGCTGGATCGACTATCACGACATGCCCGAGGCGCAGGAGCGCGCTCTGATCCGGCAGTCCCGCGAGCAGGTGCGCCATCTGACCGGACATCCGCCATTGGGCTACTACGCCGGCATGCCCTCGCTCAACACCCGCAGGCTTGCCGTCGAGGAGGGCTATGTCTTCGACAGCGATTGCTACAATGACGACCTGCCGTGGTGGAGCCACGATTTTGGCCGGCCCCATCTGGTGATCCCCTATTCACTGGAGACCAACGACAGCCGATTTGGCAGATCCGAGGGCTATCAAGTCGGCGAGGAGTTCGCGACCTATATCCGCGACAGCTTCGATGTCCTGTATGCCGAGGGGGCGGACAGCCCGAAGATGATGACCATCGGCCTGCATGCCCGCCTGCTCGGGCGACCGGGAAGGATTGGCGCGCTCCACCGCATCCTCGACTATACGGCGGGGCACGAGGGAGTGTGGATCACACGGCGCGAGGATATCGCCCGGCATTGGATGAAGGCGCATCCAGCGGTCTAGGGGGCGGGTTCGATCCACGAGCGTCTTTCCGGTTGACGCCCCCGGACATTTGCCCGCCTAGTTCACCAAGACCAAGGGGGGCGGGAATGGAACGCAAGGACCGGATCGATGCCCTTGGCGGCGCCGTTCTGCTGACCTTCTCGTTGCTGGTCGGTCTCAATCAGGTGATGATCAAACTGGTCAATGCCGGCATGCAGCCGGTATTTCAGGCTGGCATGCGTTCGGCCTGCGCCTTCCTGCCGGTGCTGATTTTCGCCATTCTGGCGCGGCGCCGCCTCAGCCTGACCGACGGCAGCCTGTGGCCGGGGATTCTGGCCGGGGTCTTCTTCGCCACCGAGTTTGTGCTGTTGTTCCAGTCGGTTGAATACACAAGCGTCGCGCGGGCCTCGGTGTTTTTCTACACGATGCCGTTCTGGGTAGCCCTGTGGGCCCATTTCCTGATCCCATCCGAGCGGCTGACGCCGGCGCGGGTGTTCGGGCTGGTGCTCGCCATCGGCGGGATTGCGTTGGCGCTGCTGCGAGATGATCACCCGGCCACCGAACACGCGTTGTTCGGCGATATTCTGAGCCTGTTGGGGGCAATGTTCTGGGCGGCGATCGTGTATCTGGCCCGGATGACCAAATTGTCGAAGGCCTCGCCCGAGATGCTGTTGCTGTATCAGCTTGCAGTGTCGTCGGTCATCCTGCTGGCCGCCGCGCCGCTTTTCGGCCCGTTGATCCGCGAGATGACCCCGGCGCTGGCGGCTATCTTCGCCTTCCAGGTGCTGGCGGTAGTGTGCTTCGGCTTCCTGCTTTGGTTCTGGGCGCTGAAGATCTATCCGGCGTCGAACATGACCTCGTTCAGCTTCCTGGCGCCGCTGTTCGGGGTGCTGTTCAGCTGGCTGATCCTGGGCGAGGCGATCTCGTGGACGACGATCATGGCGCTGGTGCTGGTGGCGATCGGGATCGTGCTGGTGAACCGGCGGGCACGGCCGGGCGCGTGAGGGACTGTTTCCAGGTTTCGCCCGACATCGCGTGGCGCGGATTTCCGGGTTGTGCCAGAAAGCGACATAGCGCCCGTGCCCAGACGAGGCCGGCTCAAGGTTCGTAGCGATCAGTCATCTTCACCGGCAGGATGCGGATTGTCAGGCAAGACTCGAGAAGTCATAATGCCAGGGCACGTGTTCGTGTTTTGGCGAACGAGAGCGAATCTGACCGTGAGATCGACAGCAACTTGCATTCCGTTCCGATGGGCAAATCGGGATGGTTCGGTTCAATCATGCTACACGATCAATGCGTTGCGACAGCGGTAACGAACTCGCCTGGGATGCCATAACTTCCATCGTTCCTGCGGTACTCGGAGACTGACGCAAGGAAGGCCGTTTCCACTTCACGGCGCGTATCTGGCGAGAATCGTTTAGCCGCG
Source organism: Thermohalobaculum sp. (assembly GCA_035527255.1). GTDB lineage: Bacteria > Pseudomonadota > Alphaproteobacteria > Rhodobacterales > Rhodobacteraceae > Thermohalobaculum. The sequence goes on from DATLAW010000144.1 coordinate 12,735, forward strand.
AGCGCAACGGCGCCTGCATCGATCTGTGCGCTCAGAAGGGAACCCTCGCTCGGAAACTCCAGGACCGCCGTGTGCCGTCGCTCGTCGACCTTCCTCAAGCCCGCTGATGCCATAGCGGCACCAAGCGCGCCCGGAACGCCGAGCGAGAAGAACAGAGGGCAAACCTCTGACTTCACCTGGGCGTCGACAATCGGAAAAATTTCCGCCCAGCCGCAGTTGCGGCGTTCGCCCCATAGGGCGACTGCGACGCGTCCACCCGGTTTGACGGTGCGGCGAATTTCCGCCAGCGCCTTTATGGGATTGGGAACATACATCAGGCCGAGCGCGCAAAGTGCTGCATCGAAAACTCCGTCATCTACATCCAGCTCTTCGCCCCCCATTCTCGCCGTTTTCACGTTGCCGAGGCCCACAGAAGCGGCACGAGTGGCCGTTTCAGCGATCATCTCGCCGGAGATATCGGTGGCCAGCAGCGAGCCACCGGGAGCGATCAGGTCCGCCACCCGTAATGTAAGCAATCCAGTGCCGCATGCGGTCTCCAGAACCCTCATACCCGGTTGAAGAGCGACCATGTCCAGGAGCGCGCTATGGGCGGGCCGCAGATTCTTGGACCAAGCGCAGTCGTAAACCGGTGCGGCGGCGTCCCAGCCATACCGCTGCACGCGACGCTGCAGTTTGTCGTCCATCTAGGACTCCGCCCCATCTGCCGCTTGTGAATGCACCGAGACATTCGTGGTTATTCGCTGGGCGTGTGAAAAGACATGGAACCAGCCACTGATGCCGAGCGCTTGGTTCGTAATCTCGCGTACCTTCGCCGCGGGCGCCGATGTATCCACGTCAATCTTGACGCGGAATTCCTTAAATCCGGGCGCAAAGCCGTCGATGCCGAACATGCCGCGGTCGTCGTAATCCGCTTCAACCTCGACATTGACACCATCGACACCGAGGCCGGCCTGGACTGCTATCATTTTGACGGACATCGCGACGCAACCGGCAAGCGCCGACAAACCATAGACCCCAGGCGACGGCGCCGTCCCCTCACCGCCCACAGCTGTGGGCTCGTCGAGCTCAAACCGCCACCCCTCATTGTGGCTGACACATTTGACACCGTCTTCCAGGCGGAGTCTCGTTTTCATCGAACCTTGTCCCAGGCTTGGGCGGAGCTCTATTGCCTTGCGGGCGCGTGCGAGTGCGGTACGGATTTCTTGATCGGTCGCCATCGTGACCTCCCTTTTAAAGTTCGTTACTCGGCGGCAGCGGGCGAGAAATGTGGCCTCCCGTTCTATCGGGACCTCCATAGCAAAAACATACTACACGAAATCCACCTCATCAACGCGGTTGAGCATGTCCATAATCCTGTCCTGCGGGGCGGAACTTGTGATCTCGACAACATAGCGACACGCGGTGTACCGAGCGGGAGTGCGCCGCATGTCCGAAAGGGGTCACGGATACGCATTCAGTGCGGGAACCGTGAGCGTCATCTCATGGGTGCCCTTCTGACATACAATCTTCCGCCAAAGCTTGAAAACCCCCCCGCTGAATATTCAGCCGTAATTTCGACAAATCATTTAAAACCAAAAGCTTAGCCATCTTATCAAGCTTGATAGGCCTCTCTTTCGCACCCACTCCCGCGCAGCTGGCGCCTCTCGCGCCCAGCGCCGTAGGGTGGAACTTGTGCCACCATTCCGGCCCGACGATCGGTGGAACAAGTTCCACCCTACGGCGGTGCGTCTACCCCCGCATCCGGCTGTTATCCGCATCGAACAGCGGCACGGTAACCAGCCGGGCCGGGCGCATCTCGCCGAGGATCTCGATCTCGACAGCCCGGCCCTCCTCGATCAGCCCGACCGGCAGGAAGCCCAGCGCCACCGATTTCTGCGAATAATGCGCATAGCCGCCGGAGGTGCAGAAGCCGACCACCTCGCCACCGTGCCAGATCGGCTCGTAGGCGACCACGTCGGCGTCCCTGGCATCGACGACGAAGGCGCACAGCTTGCGCGTCGGCCCTTCGGCCTTCTCCTTGGCCGCCGCCGCCTTGCCGATGTAATCGACCGGTTTGTTGTAGGCAGTGAAGCGGTCCATGCCAGTCTCGGCGGGCCGGTATTCCGGTTTGAACTCGCGCATCCACGAGCCGAAGAACTTCTCCAGCCGCAGGCTCATCATCGCCCGCATCCCGAATGGCTTCAGCCCTAGATCGGCGCCGGCTTCGGCCAGGATGCCATAAAGTGCCGCCTGATCGTCGGCATCGACATAGATCTCGTACCCCAGATCGCCGGTATACGAGACCCGCTGCACCAGCGCCCGGCAGATGCCGATATCGAACGCCCGCGCGTCCATGAAGCGCAGGGCGTCGTTCGAGACATCCCCCTTGGCGACCCGGGCCAGCAAATCGCGCGCCTTCGGCCCGGCAATCTGAAAGCCGATCCGCCGGGTCGAAACGTTCTCGATGTGGACGCCGGTTCCCGGCAAATGGCTTTCAAACCAGCGCATGTGAAAGGCCTGGGCGCCGAACGATGCGGTCAACTGGAACCGGTTCGCCGCCAGCCCGGTGACGGTGAAATCCCCCATCAGCCGCCCGCTCGGGCTCAGCATAGGGGTCAGGCTCAGGCGCCCGGTCTTCGGCATCCGCCCGGCCATGATCCAGTCGAGCCAGGCATGGGCGCCGGGGCCGGTGACGTGATACTTGCCAAAATTGTGGATCTCGTTGATGCCAACGCCGGTGCGCACCGCCCGGCATTCGGCGCCCGTTGCGTCAAAGGCATTCGAGCGGCGAAAGCTTGGGGTCTCGTGCAGCGGCTCGCCCTCGGGGGCGAAGTAGTTGACCGCCTCCATGCCATAACCAGCCCCGAAGACCGCGCGTTGCCCCTTCCAGATCGAATAGGCCGGGGTGGTCTGGAACGGCCGTGCCGCCGGCAGCTCCTCGTTCGGGTACGATACCGAAAACCGGCGCTGGTAGTTCTCGCGCACCTTGGCCCGGGTGTAACCCGGCGTGATCCACGGCCCGAACCGGGCGACATCGGCGGCGAAGACGTCGCGCTCGGGCTCGCCCTCGATCATCCACTGCGCTAGGCTGAGGCCGACACCGCCGCCCTGGCTGAAGCCCGCCATCACACCGCAGGCGGCCCAATAGTTGCACAACCCCGGCACCGGACCGATCAGCGGATTGCCGTCGGGGGCGAAGGTGAAGGGGCCATTGATAATGGACTTGATCCCTGCGCGTTGCAGCACCGGGAACCGGCGGTAGGCGAACTCGACCGAATCCGAGATGCGGTCGAGGTTATCCTCCAGCAATTCATGGCCAAAATCGGCGCGGGTGCCATCAACCCCCCACAGATCCATGTTCTGCTCGTAGAAGCCGATCACCAGCCCACGCCCCTCCTGGCGCAAATAGCTTTCGCCCTCGGGGTCCATCACATGGGGCAGTTCCGTGGCGTGCTCATAGACCTCCGGGGTTTCCTCGGTGACCAGATACTGGTGCTCGACCGGGTGTAGCGGCAGATAGACCCCCGCCATCGCGCCAACCTCACGCGCCCACAGGCCACCGGCATTGACGATGTGCTCGGCGATGATAGTGCCGTCCTTGGTCACCACATCCCACCCGCCATCGGGCCGCGGATTAGTCTCCAGCACCGGACAGCGCAGCACGATCTCGGCCCCGGCATTGCGCGCCGCCTTGGCATAGGCATGGGTGGTGCCGGACGGATCGAGATGGCCGTCCAGCGGGTCATATAGCCCCCCAAGCACGCCGTCGGTATTGGTGATCGGCGACAGCTTCCTGATCTCGTCGGGGCCAATGATCTCGGTGTCGAGGCCCATATAGCGATGCTTGGCCCGCTCGGCCTTCAGGAAATCAAGCCGGTCCTGGGTGGTCGCCAGCGTGACCCCGCCAACATGGTGCAGCCCACAGGACATGCCGGTCAGTTCCTCCAACTCGCGGTAAAGCCGGATGGTATAGCCCTGAAGTGCCGCCATATTGGTATCGGCATTCAGCGTATGGAACCCACCCGCCGCATGCCAGGTCGACCCGGAGGTCAACTCCGAGCGTTCCACCAGCATGATGTCGGACCAGCCAAGCTTGGTCAGGTGATAGAGGACGGAGCAGCCGACGACGCCGCCGCCAATGACCACAACGCGGGTATGGGTTTTCATTTAGCTTGGCTCCCCTCGGTTACCGACAACGCCCGGGCAGCGGAGCCCATCGGAGGCCTGGGCGTCAATAGGAAATGCGGAGGTTGCGGCGGCGGTTTGGCGGGTGTCCACATGTGGGCGGTCGCCAAGGTGTTGATTTATAATGTTATTTGTAACATGTGCCAGAATGGGGCAGTGACCTTGTATGCGCGATGGCCTTGGGTGCGGTTCCGCAGCGCGATGTAGGGTGCGCAATCATGCGCACCGTGGGCGTCCAGAGTGGTGCGCATGAATGCACACCCTACAGCTTGCTACCAGTCAGGACGAAGGCGCTGCATCTCTTGGAACCACAGTTCAGCAATCAGCCAGCCCTGCGGATCGGGCATTAAGCGTGCTTTCAGAAGAATATCTTGAACGTCTGCATCCGAATGAGTTAGGTTTGGATGTGCAACGAACCTAGCTAACAATGTCCCGTTTTTTACGCCCCGAACAAACTCAGGCTCGGCCTTGCCGTGCAATTTCTCTATTATCTCAGAAAACCACGGTTTGAGAACGACAAATTCAACACCAAAAGCATCGCCAAATGATTTAAGAATTATTTCTCCTTTTTTCTGGTTGCTCAAGGATTTATTTGTTGTGAGATTGATGGATTGGTCGGCAATCGCAAAAAGAAATCCTTGAGCATAAGGGTCATCCAAAACATTCGACAGATCTGATAACTTTATGTTCGTGGTTCCAAACCATAACGCTTTCAGTCCATCGATCAATGACCTTATTATTCCAGTGGATTGTTCTATAGCATGCGTCTTCTTCGATTTGAAAATACTGAACATTTCGTTCACCATGTATCGAGACGGGCCAGAGGAGACAAGCCTGCAAGATTAACTAGGTCATGTTGACAAATGCCTGAACCATAGCCGGGCGGATACGATCTCGATGAACCCAAGATAGCTGGTGGCGGTTTTGTCGTAGCGGGTAGCCCGCCTTCGCGCGTTTTTCAGCTTGTTG
>DATLAW010000145.1:0-8310 GCA_035527255.1 Thermohalobaculum sp.
CAAGGGCGCCTCCTTCGTCTCGGTCACCCAGGCCTTCAGTACGACCACCTCGATGGGGTGGCTGACGCTGAACGTGCTCCTGTCCTTCGCCCAGTTTGAACGCGAGGTCACCGCCGAGCGTATCCGTGACAAGATCGCCGCCTCGAAGAGGAAGGGCATGTGGATGGGTGGACCGGTGCCGCTCGGTTATGATGCCATCGACCGCAAGCTGGTAATCGACGAGGCCGGGGCCCGGACGGTCCGACATATCTACGGTCGATACCTCGCCCTCGGGACGATCCGGGACCTGAAGGCGGACCTTGACCGCGACGGCATCGTCTCGAGGCAGCGCACCAACAAGGCAGGCGGCCAGATCGGTGGTCAATCTCTCTCCCGCGGCGCCCTGGCGCTGATCCTGCGCAACCCGCTCTATATCGGCGAGGTCCAGCACAAGGGCGAGCGCTTTCCCGGCCTGCACGAGGCGATCATCGACCGCGACCTCTGGGACAGGGTTCAGGAGCAGCTTGATCTGCAAAGGGTGACACGGCGCAATGCCTCCAACGCAATCGCCACCAGCCCGCTTGCGGGCATGCTGTTCGATCGCGCCGGCGAGCCCCTCACGCCGAGCCATGCCTCGAAGGGGCCGGCGCGCATCCGCTATCGCTATTACATCTCCAACCGGCTGGTGACAGACCTCGCTCAAGATCACCCCGATGCCTGGCGGCTCCCGGCCCAGCCGGTCGAGCGGGCGGTGCGCAGCACGCTGGTCGACCTGCTGCGCAATGGGAGTCAAATCAGCAGTCTGCTTCCCGATAATTGCTCCGCCACCGAACATCGGCAACTCCTTGAGCGCGTCGATGTGCTGGCACGGGAAATCGACCGCATGGATGGTTTGGCGCTCCGGGCGCTTCTGACCAATCTCGCGGCGCGGATCGAGATCGGGCCGGACAGTATCACGCTGTCGATCTCGTGCGCCGCGCTTGCGCAGAACCTCGATCTCGATGCTGAATTAGCGGAACCGGATCGGCCTCTGATATGCAACCGCCCTCTGATGCTCCGCAAACGTGGGGTCGAGACCAAACTGGTGTTGGGCGATGTGAGCACCGCCGAACCCGACCAGGCCCTCATCAAGCTGATCGCCGATGCGCGTGTTTGGGTGCAACGATTGCGTGATGGGGAGATCGCCTCGATCCGGGCGCTGGCCCGGGATCTTGATCTGGATCACCGCCACGTGACGCGCGCCCTGCCGCTCGCCTTCCTTGCGCCCGACATCATCAGGGCGATCCTCGATGGTCGCCAGCCAGTTGATCTGACGGCCAGAAAGCTCGAACGGATGGACATCCTTCCGATACGATGGAGCGACCAGCACGCCGTGCTCGGGCTCCCGCAGAACGCGTGACAATCACCAACCACAACTGTGATTTCCGATAGCGCTTTCGCGAACCTGATTTTGCGAAGCCGCCACGCGGATCGATGGCTGAATCTCGCCATTCCAAGGGTGGGGCCACCGAAAATGCCTGACTGAGCAAATGGGCTAGACCGGGTCCCGTTTGCCGTCTCTTGGCCCCAGAAAAGGGCGATTCAGCAGTTTCACATGACCTAAGTCCCCGGAATGTCGACGACATTCGTGGTCACGGAAGAGACCTCAGATTCCGGGGACTGCGTGGTGGGCGGTACTGGATTCGAACCAGTGACCCCAGCGATGTGAACACTGTGCTCTACCAACTGAGCTAACCGCCCGCCGAGGCACTTGCTATAGGCGTGGCGGCGAGGTGACGTCAAGCGGTTTTGGCGGGCAGTGGGCACAGTCGCTCCAGCACCGCGGCGATCTCGTCGAAATGGTCGACCACCGCATCGGGCGTCAGGTCATTGACCGGCCCGTCCGCGAAGCCGAAGCTGGTCAGCACGCAGGGCACGCCAGCGGCGCGGGCGGTTAAAAGATCGGTCTGTGTGTCGCCCAACATTACGCATAGATCGGGCCGGGCGCCGCTTCGGCGTGCGGTCTCGAACAGGTGTTCCGGGTCGGGCTTCCTAATCGGCAGCGAGTCAGCCCCGAGCACGGCGCCAAAGCGATTCAGCACGCCGAGGCGGTCGAGCAGCATCACCGCCAGCCGCTCTGGCTTGTTGGTGCAGACGCCCAACCGCCAGCCAGTCGCTTCCAGCACGTCGAGGCAGTCGACAACGCCGTTGTACAGCCGAGTCTCCTCGGCGAGCCGCCCCTCATAGGCGCGAAGCAGCCCAGGATACAGGTCTGCAGCGATCATATCAGCCTCGGCGTCTTCGGGCGGAATTTTGCACATCGACAGCGAGCGCCGAATCATCGAGCGCCCACCGCGCCCGGCGAATGATTTGTCTCGGGCGAGTTCCAACTTTGGCAGGCCAAGTGGCGTCAGCACAGCGTTGGCGGCGCTCAGCAAATCCGCCGCCGTGTCCGCCAACGTGCCGTCCAGATCAAAGATTGCGCCGCGCATACATCACCCTTAAGTTTTCATCACATTCCCGCTGTGGCGCTTCGTTATCAGCTTACAAACCATCCTCTGAAATAGATTCAGGCGTACAGGACTCTTTTTCTTGGCTCCGGGTATCGATATAGGGTGTGGATGACCTCTGAGAACACCACTACCCGGGACAACGCCGTTGTGATCCTTGCCGCCGGTAAGGGCGTGCGGATGTGTTCCGATCTGCCGAAGGTGTTGCACCCCGTCGCTGGCGCACCAATGCTGCACCATGCAATGCGGGCGGCGCTGACATTGTCCCCTACCCGTTTCGCCGTTGTCGTCGGCCAGGGTGCCGAGGCGGTTGCCGCGACAGCGCGGAAACTGGTGCCGGACGCGGCAATCTGCGAGCAGGCCGAGCAGCTTGGCACCGCTCATGCGATGCGTATGGCCGAATCAGCACTGGCGGACTTCGAAGGCGACGTCTTCATCCTGTACGGCGACACCCCGTTCATCTCGGCCGAAACACTCGGCGCCATGGCGGCCGCCCGATTTGCCGGGGCCGATCTGGTTGCTCTGGGCTTCGATGCGGCAGAGCCTGGCGGCTATGGCCGTATGGTCACCGGGTATGGTGGCATGTTGGAGCGAATTGTCGAGGCCAAGGATGCCAGCGCCGAGGAGATCGCCATCCGGACCTGCAATTCCGGCGTGATGGCCGCGGACAGCACCACTATATTTCGTCTTCTGGCCAAGGTCGGAAACGACAATGCCAAAGGCGAATATTACCTGACCGACGTGGTTGAGTTGGCCCGTGCCGAAGGGTTGAGCGCCAGCGTCGTGCGCTGCGACGAGGCCGAAACGCTGGGCATCAACGACCGGGTGCAACTGGCCGAAGCCGAGGCCGCGTTCCAAGCCCGTGCACGCCGCGCCGCGATGTTGGGCGGCGTCACCATGACCGCACCCGAGACCGTGTTCCTGGCTTGGGACACAAAGCTGGGCCGCGATGTCAAGATTGCCCCCAATGTCGTCTTTGGCCCGGGCGTCGAGATCGCCGATGGCGCCGAGATCCACGCTTTCTGCCATCTTGACGCTTGCCGGATCGGCCCCAGCGCGATCATCGGTCCCTTCGCCCGGTTGCGTCCTGGTTCCGATATCGGCGAGAGCGCTCGTATTGGCAATTTCGTCGAGATCAAGAACGCGGATATCGGCCATGGCGCCAAGGTCAACCACCTAAGCTATGTCGGCGACGCAACGATCGGCGCGCGGGCCAATCTGGGTGCAGGTACCGTCACCTGCAACTATGACGGTTTCGCCAAACATCGGACCGAGATCGGCGAAGGCGCGTTTATCGGGGTCAACACAGCGCTGATCGCGCCCGTAGCGATCGGCGACAATGCCTATGTCGGCACCGGTACCGTCATCACCCGCGACGTGCCCGACGATGCGCTGGCGCTGTCGCGCACGCCGCAGACCAATCGCGAAGGTGTCGCTCCGCGCCTGCGGGAAACACTGCGATCGCGTTCGAAAAATAAAAATTCCTGACGGCCAGAAATCGAGCATAGGAGTTAGACCATGTGCGGAATCGTTGGCGTCCTCGGCCAGCTCGAAGCGGCGCCGCGCATCCTTGATGCGCTGAAACGGCTGGAGTACCGTGGCTATGATAGCGCCGGGCTGACGACCCTGCAGAATGGCCTGCCTATTCGGCGCCGTGCCGTCGGCAAATTGGGTGAATTGGTCAAACTGGTCTCCAGCGATCCGGCTCCCGGCACCGCCGGGATTGGCCACACCCGGTGGGCGACCCACGGCGCGCCAAATGTGCAGAACGCTCATCCCCATGCCGCCGGGCCAGTGCATGTGGTCCATAACGGCATCATCGAGAATTTCCGGGAACTCCGGGCCGAGCTTAAGGCCGCGGGCATTGACTGCCAGACCGAGACAGATACCGAGGTCGTCGCCCAACTGGTAGCCCAAGCGATGGCTGGCGGCATGAGCCCGACCGAAGCGGTTGCGGCCATCTTACCGCGGCTTGAAGGAGCCTTCGCGCTGGCGTTCCTGTTCAAGAACGAGCCTGATCTGATGATTGCCGCGCGCCGCGGCTCGCCCCTGGCCATCGGCTGGGGCGATGATGAAATGTTCGTCGGCTCCGACGCGATTGCGCTGTCGCCGATGACCTCGCGCATCACCTACCTGGAAGAGGGCGACTGGGCGGTAGCAACCCGCTCCGGCGCCCAGATTTTCGACCGCGAGGGCAACTCGGTTGACCGCACAGTCAAGACCGTTGCGGTCGAATTGGGAATGGCTGACAAAGGCACCCATCGCCATTTCATGCTCAAGGAGATCCACGAGCAGCCCACGGTTCTTAATCACGTGTTGTCACGCTATATCGCTGCCAACCGGTCGCGGATCAGCTCTCCCGCCGAGGCGGTCGACTGGGCCGGGATGACCCGGCTGATCATCGTCGGCTGCGGCACCGCCGCCTATGCAGGTATGGTGGCTAAATACTGGTTCGAGCAACTCGCTGGGCTGCCGGTCGAGCTCGACATCGCCTCCGAATTCCGTTACCGTGACCCGCCGCTCTTGCCGAGCGAAGCGGCAATCTTCATCAGCCAGTCGGGCGAAACCGCCGACACCCTCGCGGCCCTGCGCCATGTCGCCGGGCGCGTGCAAAAAACCATTGGCATTGTCAACGTCACCGAGAGCACGATCGCCCGCGAGGTCGACCTGGTGCTGCCCATTCTCGCCGGGCGCGAGATTGGCGTCGCGTCGACCAAGGCCTTCACCTGCCAGCTGCTGACGCTCGCCTGCACAGCAATTCTGGCCGCGCGCAAGCGTGGCCGCATCGATGCGGAACGCGAGCGCACCTTGGTCGCTGCGTTGCTGGAGACACCCCGGCTGATCTCGGAGGCCCTGACAGACGAATCTCGCATGGCCGCAATCGCACAGGAAATGGCGGGCGCCCGCGATATCCTCTACCTGGGCCGCGGCCAGATGTTCCCACTGGCGCTGGAGGGCGCCCTGAAGCTCAAGGAAATCAGTTATATCCACGCATCCGGCTATGCAAGCGGCGAGCTAAAGCATGGCCCGATCGCCCTGATCGACGAGGATGTGCCGGTGGTCGTCATGGCGCCCAAGGATGACCTGTTCGACAAAACCGTCTCGAACATACAGGAGGTGATGGCACGCGGCGGCCGGGTGGTGCTGGTCACCGACCCCGCCGGCGAGGCAATTGCGGCCGATGGAGCTTGGCAGATACTGCGCATGCCGGCCTGCGATGCGCTGATCGCACCCATTATCTACGCCGTTCCCGCCCAGCTTTTGGCCTATTATGCGGCGCTGGCAAAGGGAACCGATGTCGATCAACCAAGAAATCTCGCCAAATCAGTTACCGTCGAGTAGAGTGCGTTGAAACACTTGGGAGTAGAGCGGAGCAAGAAGGATACAACGAATGCGTATATTGTTGCTTTTCACCGCGTGCGTTCTCGGGTCTGGGTGCTCTCTCTTCCAGAAATCCGAGGCGCCAAAGGCGGCTCCGGTAGTGGAGGAGGTGGCCAGCGAATGCTACACGGTTGACCTGTTTACTACGGTTGAGATCGAGCAACCCAGTGCAGACGTTCCGGCGGCAAACCAGGCGTTTCTGGGAGAATGGGCAGGCGGTGCCTGGAATGACGTCTGGTGCCACGGCCTTCTGGTGAACAAGGTTTATAGAGATGGGCGCGTTGAACTGGTTGATATGCATGCTCCCTACTCCCCATGGGCTCAACCCGCGACCGCCTTCCGGCGCGTCGGGCGGATCGACGAGACCGGCGTCCTGCGCTTTGCCCATGGCACCTCGCGGCTGAGTTACCGGATCGAGAATGGCAAGCTGATCGGCACCAATAGTGGGCAATATGGCAACCTCAGCGTAGAATTGGCGCGCCGTGACGGGGCGCCAACCCTAGTTCGGCTATCCGAGATCCCGACACCGAACGCCGTTAGTCATTCCGAAATGCCGATGCCAAAACCGCTTCGGCTTTCGCAAACCGCGCTGGCGGCAAAATCGGGAAGCTGATGGCAGACTGCTCTACTTCAGCGTGACCAACACTTCGTTGTGTCTCCTCGACGCCGGGACCCAGGGTGCATCATAGCCGGCCAGGGTGAAGTCTGCGGCGTGAGCGATGCCGTGTGCCGCCAGCCATTCCTCCAGCTTCTCGACCTGTTCCCGCATCACATCATCATTTAACTTGCCGGGAAAAACGATCGCCGCAATGCGACGGGGAGGGAACTCGATCACCCTGATGCGACTATCATGCGGTCTTGGCGCGGTGTCGGCCCGATAACGCTTTCCCATATAAAACATTGTAGCCCAGCCGCCGGCCAGATCATCGCGCACCATGGTCGGAACGGTCATCGCAATCGGTTCCGGCACCGAGTTCTTGCCCAGAAAGTACTGCTCCAGCTTCATATAGCCCTGGCTGACCGATTGCCTATACGATCCCCGCATGGTGAATTGCGCCAGTACCATTGTTTCATAGTCGCGAATCTCGACGTCGCCCTCGGTGCTGACCACAGTATATTCCGGCCGTTCTTGCTTGGCGTGAGCCGGAACGGCGGTGCCGGATAACGTCAAAGCCGCCAGCGCCAATACCGAGATCGCCTTAAAAATCCACCGCATCGTCTTCCCTCCAAACGATTGCATTAGGCGCTGCCAAGGGCTTTCAGTCCATGACAGGCGAGGGAAGTGTAGCACAATTCTCGATTTCAAGTCCGAAAAATCATGAGGATTTCATCGGTGAAACCCATTTTTACCAATGATTAGCAACCGTTAGTTGAACTAAATTATCAATGTTAATGGCATCCGCCAGTCGACTTCACGTCTCGGCGCCCTTTGCCAGGTCGCGCGACCGCAATTCCCGCCGCATGATCTTTCCGGTCGCTGTCGTCGGCATCGTCTCGATGAACTCGATCAACCGCGGCGCCACATGGGGGCTGAGCCGGGTGCGCACATGGGCGATCAACTCGTCGATCAGCGCTGGCGTTCCGGCAACCCCCGGCGCGAGGGTCACGAAGGCCTTGACGATCTCGGTGCGCAGCAGGTCGGGCAGGCCAATACAGGCGGCAATGCTGACCGCCGGATGCCCGGTCAGGCAGTTCTCGATCTCGCTCGGGCCGATGCGATAGCCCGACGAGGTGATTACGTCGTCGGTTCGCGAGGCGAACCAGAAGTATCCATCGGCGTCCATCACCCCCTCGTCGCCGGTGCGCATCCAGTCGGCGGTGAATTTTTCGGCGGTCTTTTCGGGGCTGTTCCAATACTCCAAAAACATCGCCGCATCACCTCGACGAATGGAGATTTCGCCAGTTTCTCCGTATGTTAGAACATTCCCCTCACTGTCGAGGATGGCGACCTCCGAGCCTGGGAATGGCTTGCCCATCGATCCCGGCTTCACCGCCATGATCGAGGCGCAGTTGCCGAGCACCAGGTTGCATTCGGTCTGGCCGTAGAATTCGTTGACGGTCAGGCTGAGCGCTCCCCTGGCCCAATCCAACACGCCAGCGCCCAGGCTTTCGCCGCCCGAGCCGACGCTGCGGAGCTTGAGGCCGAAGCGCTCCGGGCGCTTGACGTTGCGCATCATCTTCAACGCGGTGGGCGGCAAGAAGGTGTTGCGCACTTCCATTTTCGCCATCAAATCAAAGGCATACTCGGGATCGAACTTCTCCATCCGGTGCGCGACCAGGGGCACGCCGTAGTACAAGGCTGGCATGGCGATGTTGCATAACCCGCCCATCCAGGCCCAATCTGCCGGGGTCCACATGCGGTCGCCGGGTTGGGGGAAGAACTCGTGGGTCACCTGGACGCCAGGCAGGTGTCCGAGCAAAACGCGGTGGGCGTGGAGGGCTCCTTTAGGGGGCCCGGTGG
>DATLAW010000146.1:0-2338 GCA_035527255.1 Thermohalobaculum sp.
CCAGCAAGGAATCCGCCAGGGACATCGCGGCACTGCGCCACACCCCGAGCGGCGCGTTCGGTTCCTGCCGCTACAAGATGAAGAGCCTCGAGGCCAACAAGCGCGAGTACGATCGGCTGATCGAGGTGTTCGAGGCGCACGACATCGGTTACTTCTTCTATAACGGCGGCGGCGACTCGGCGGATACCTGCCTGAAAGTCTCGCAGCTGTCACAGGCCACCGGCTACCCGATCCAGGCCATCCATGTGCCGAAGACCGTCGACAATGATCTGCCGATTACCGACAACTGCCCCGGCTTCGGCTCGGTGGCCAAGTACATCGCGGTCAGCACACGCGAGGCCAGCTTCGACGTCGCTTCCATGGCCAAGACCTCCACCAAGGTATTCGTGCTGGAGGTGATGGGCCGTCACGCCGGCTGGATCGCCGCGGCCGGCGGCATGGCCACTACCGACGACTGCGACCTGCCGATCGTCATCCTGTTCCCCGAGATTGTTTTCGACCAGCCCGCGTTCCTGGCCAAGGTCAAGGAGAAGGTCGAGAAGTACGGTTACGTATCCATCGTGGTATCGGAAGGTGTGCACGATGCCAGCGGCAAGTTCCTCGCTGACCAGGGTCTGAAGGACGCCTTCGGACACGCCCAGCTCGGCGGCGTTGCACCGGTGATCGCCAACATGGTGCGCGAGAGCCTGGGTTACAAGTACCACTGGGCAGTGGCTGACTACCTGCAACGCGCCGCGCGCCACATCGCCTCGAAAACCGACGTCGAACAGGCCTATGCCATGGGCAAGGCGGCCGTGAAACTGGCCCTGGCCGGCAAAAACTCGGTCATGCCGACCGTGGTGCGCAGCTCGAGCAGTCCGTATCGCTGGAAGGTGGGTGAGGCCGATCTGTCCAAGGTCGCCAACGTCGAGAAGATGATGCCGAAGAACTATATCACCCCGGATGGCTTCGGTATCACGAACAAATGCCGCGAGTATCTCGAGCCGCTGATGAAGGGCGAGGACTATCCGCCTTACGGCAAGGACGGCATGCCGAAGTACGTGCAACTGAAGAACGTCGCCGTCAAGCGCAAGCTGGGCGATTTCGAAATCAAGTAATCTGACTACCGCGGAGATACGGTGACAGACCGGGGCTGCCCGGGCGCACCGTGTCCCTGTGGCTGTTGATGTGCAGGGAGAAACCCGTGACACTCACCAAGGCACGTGAACTGCTCGCAGTCCAGGCGAACATGGGGGGCGGCTATAACCGCAACGCTGCCCGGCTGATCCTGGCCGAGGTGCAGGCGGACCATGGCCAGACGGCCGTCGATACCCTGATCCGGGAATTCGACATGGAAAGTCTGTTCGGACTCAAACCCGGCACTGAATTCAAGAAACCGAATTAAACAATCCAACCAAGGAGAACCCTGATGTCGACTGAACTCATTTTTGCACTGGCCTGCGGCCTGGGTGCGCTGGTTTATGGCGGATTGTCCATCCAATGGATCCTGTCCAAGCCGACCGGCACTGACCGCATGCGTGAAATTTCCGGGGCGATACAGGAAGGCGCCAAGGCCTACCTGAACCGGCAATACATGACCATCGGCATGGCCGGCATCGTGCTGCTGCTCATCATCGGCTTCTCCAAGATCGGCTGGACCACCGCCATCGGCTTCGCCATCGGCGCGGTGTTATCGGGACTGACCGGCTACATCGGCATGAACATCTCGGTGCGCGCCAACGTGCGCACCGCCCAGGCCGCCAACGACGGCCTGGATGCCGCCCTGCAGATCGCCTTCCGCGGCGGAGCCATCACCGGCATGCTGGTGGTCGGCCTGGGCCTGATCGGTGTTGCCGGCTTCTACGCCATCCTGCTCATGAGCGGCGTCGAGGACCCGCTGCACCCGCTGATCGGCCTGGCCTTCGGCGGCTCGCTCATCTCCATCTTCGCCCGACTCGGCGGCGGCATTTTCACCAAGGGCGCTGACGTCGGCGCGGACATCGTCGGCAAGGTCGAGGCCGGCATCCCGGAAGATGACCCGCGCAACCCGGCGGTGATCGCGGACAACGTCGGCGACAACGTCGGCGACTGCGCCGGCATGGCCGCCGACCTGTTCGAGACCTACGCCGTGACCGTGGTCGCCACCATGCTGCTGGGCGGCCTGCTGGTCGGCACAGCGCAGGCCGCGCTGTATCCGCTGGTGCTGGGCGGCGTGTCCATTATCGCCTCCATCATCGGCACCTTCTTCGTCAAGGCACGCGAGGGCGGCAAGATCATGAACGCGCTGTACCGCGGCCTGATCGTTTCCGGCGTGCTGGCGGCCATCGCCTTCTACCCCGTCACCACCTGGGTGCTGGGC
>DATLAW010000147.1:0-11537 GCA_035527255.1 Thermohalobaculum sp.
CGGATGGCGCGAGAAATCAAGAATCATTCTAAACTGTTGCGATCACGTCGGGCGAATCAGACCAGGGGAAAATTGCATGTTGTTTATGGTGATCGAACGCTTCGAGGGCAACGACATGGTCCCGGTCTACCAACGGCTGGAGGAGCGTGGCCGCCAGCTGCCCGATGGCCTGACCTATGTCGACAGCTGGATCGAGGCCAATTTCGGCCGGTGCTTTCAGCTGATGGAATGCACCGATGCGCGGCTGTTGCAGGAGTGGGTGCTGGGGTGGCGCGGCACCGGCACCAGCTTCGAGATTGTCCCGGTGGTGCCCAGCCGCGAGACCCGCGCGGTGATTGCGCCGTTTCTGCAGGATAGTTGAGCCTCAACTGATCGCGTCGATGCGATCCATGGTCAATCCACCGGGCACGATAGTCACCGGAATTGGCAGTCGGTGGCCCATCTTGGTTACCAGAAAACTGACCAGCGGGCCAGGACCCTCGCCCTCGCCCGCACCCAGAACCAGGACGCCGATATCAGAGTCCTCCTGAATGATGGCCAGCACTTCCTCAGCCTTCTTGCCCTCGCGAATCGCAAATTCCGGGGTCACACCGCACAGCTCGCGCATCTCGTCGGCGAGTTGCAGCAGGCGCGCCTCGGCAGTCTCGCGGGCCTCGGCCCGCATCACCTCCGCGACGCCCATCCAGTGCTGAAACTCCTCCGGTTCAATGACATAGAGCATGGTCACGCCACCGCCGGTGGTCTGAGCCCGGCGGGCGGCAAAGCGCATGGCGTTCATACATTCAGGGGTCTCGTCGACCACGATGAGAAACTTGCGCAAAGGGAGGCTCCTGTTCTGACCGCTCAGCGATCGGAGGATGACAGCAGTTATGGAGCCGTGCAAGCAAGAGGAGGCAGCGCCGGTTCCGCCTGACGGCAGGCCGGCGGCGGGACGGAGCCGAAACCAATTATACTTCAGCGACCAGGGCGCATCTCGCAGAGGACGCCCTTTCGCGTCCTGGCACCGCGTTTTCTGCCGCTCCGCTTGTTGACCCGGCGGTGCATGCCAGGTCATCATTCTAGAATCTTCGCATATTTTATCCCCGGCAGGTCTTCCTGGCGACTAACCCTCGGGGCCAGTTCACGCAGCAACTTGAGCCTCATGACATCTGCAAAACTATTGTAATCGGAGACCTTGATGACGAATGCGCCCGGACCACTGATGACATGCTTTTCGTAGTATTCGTCGAGGTTTGGCACGTCCGTAAGCACCAAAAGACCGTTTATGGTAACGCTCAGCAATTGCGCCTGTATTCTGGGCTCTGTCAAATCCAGCCCGGTATTGTTTTCGCCATCCCCGGAAATATCGATCGTCAACTGCCGTCCGGCGTAGTTGTTTGCGACAATTAGCTTCAGAGCTTCATCGACTGCGGTCCCGATGGCCGTCAGGAATCCGACGGTCTGGCGGTCGATCGCTTCAACTTCCGAGGCGAAGGACAACACCGACGCCCGACTGTCCAGCAAGCGCCACGGCAGTGTTTGTTTGTCATCGACCCAACCACCCCACTGAATGAGTTTAACCGCTACTCCGTCATGTGAGGCGATCAGCGCGATGACGTCCGGAGAACGGAACGCATTGGCGATTCCATTCATCTGCAGGTCAAATTCAGAATTGCTCACACTGCCAGATACGTCGACCGCCAAGACCAATTCAATCGCGATCGGCTCCTGCGCCTGGGTTGTCTGGCTGGCAACGAATACCAAGCCGCTTAGCAGTAGTGCGAATACGAAAATCCGGTTCATCTGCTCATACTACAGCGGGAAATAGGCGTCCGTAAAACTTGATGATATCGCCGCCTGACCATATGCATCCAGAAACACCGATCAGATTCCAAGGAGTGTTGGACCGAGAGTTCGTCCTCGCGCATCGAGAAGTTCATTCTCTTCGCCTTTTCGTACCAAGTGTGCGTGACCCTGCCCGCTACAATAATGATCAGGAATCTGAGTTGGGACGCACTGCCATGCGAGGGCATGGGTTTTCGTAAGCGGTCATTCTCAACGCACCAAGACTTCCCCGCGCTCAGCGCGACCTCAGAAACCCCACCTTTTCGTAGGTTTCGACCAGGATCGGGTCGGCGATGGCGGCGGCACGGTTGGCGCCATCACCCAGCACGCGGTCGATCTCGGCCGGGTCGGCCATCAGACGGGTCATCTCGGCGGTGATCGGGCCGAGGTGGCTGACCGCCAGATCGGCCAGCGCCGGTTTGAAGGCGCCGAAGCCCTGCCCGGCGAATTCCGTCACCACAGCCTCGGCACTGACGCTGGCGAGGGCCGCATAGATGCTGACCAGGTTGCGCGCCTCGGGCCGCTCGGCCAGTTCCGCCAGCGTCTCGGGCAATGGCTCGGCGTCGGTGCGGGCCTTGCGGATTTTTGCGGCGATGGTGTCGGCATCGTCGGTCAGGTTGATCCGGCTCATGTCCGAGGGATCGGACTTCGACATCTTCTTGGTGCCATCGCGGAGACTCATCACGCGGGGCGCCGGGCCGCCGATCAGCGGCTCGGTCAGGGGGAAGAAATCCGGATCGCCGAAATCATTGTTGAACTTGGCGGCGATGTCGCGGGCCAGCTCCAGATGCTGCTTCTGGTCCTCGCCCACCGGCACATGGGTGGCGCGGTAAACCAGAATGTCGGCGGCCATCAGGGCCGGGTATACATACAGGCCCGCCGAGACATTCTCGCTGTTCTTGCCGGCCTTGTCCTTGAACTGAGTCATCCGGTTCAGCCAACCAAGCCGGACGACGCAGTTGAACACCCACGCCAGTTCGGCATGGGCCGAGACCTGGGACTGGTTGAACAGGATCGAGCGCTTCGGGTCGAGGCCGCAAGCGAGGAAGGCCGCGGCCACCTGCCGGGTGGTATCTTTCAGGCCCGCCGGGTCCTGCCATTGGGTGATCGCGTGCAGGTCGACGACGCAATAGATCGTCTCCATGCCGCTGTCCTGCAGCTCGACAAAGCGCCGGATCGCGCCCAGGTAGTTGCCGAGCGTCAGTGCGCCGGAGGGCTGGACACCGGAGAAGACGCGCGGGGTGTGGGTGTGGGCGGCGGTCATGGCTGGTCTCTCTCGTCACGCGGAAATTCAGCGGCCTTCTATGGTCCGCGGCCCGGCCTGCGTCAAGCACGGTCCAGATCAACGCAACCCATAGCGCATAGCGCGGCAAGGCGTTAGAAAGCCGCCCATGAGCATTGCCGAAGACGAAAATGACACCGCCCCCCCCCGCACCCCGGCGCACCCGGTGCTGTGGATCATGGTCGCGGTGATGATAGGGTTCGAGGTGATGTTCGCGGCCGTCGAGGCCGGGCTGGCGCCCGAGAGCCTGGGTCGCTGGCCAGTATACTTGCAGCTCGCTTTCTTTGATTTGGTGTTTGAATACGCCCGGTCCGGTAATGGAGTTGAGCCCCAGGTGGTCTGGTCACTTCTGACCCATGCCTTCCTGCATGGCGGCTGGCTGCACCTGGCGCTGAACGGCGCGGCGTTTCTCGGGCTTGGGCATGCGCTGGTGCAGGCAATCGGGATCGAACGGTTCCTGGCGATCTTCGCCGTTACGGCATGCGCGGGCGCCCTGACCTTCGGACTGATTGCCAACACCAATGGCCCGATGGTCGGTGCTTCGGGGGCGATTTTCGGGATGTTCGCTGTGCTGACAGCCTGGCAGGAGCGCATGCTGCGGCTGACCGGGCTAAGCCGAGCGTCAATCTGGAAGCGGATTGGCGGATTAGTGGCATTTAATGCCGCCCTCGCGTTTGGGCTGGGCGGACTGCTGGCCTGGGAGGCGCATCTCGGCGGCTGGATCGCGGGGTGGCTGATGGCCATGGTGATTCGGCCCGCGCATGGGACCCTACGTACCTACTGATCCGAAGTCGATCGGTTAAGTTTCCCGCGTGACATCGCGGCCCTGATATCCGACATCCGGAATGCCCCGAAAACCACAGCCGCAGCCGCATAGGCAACCGCGCCGACCACCACGATCACCGCCAAACCAACAGCGCGCCAGCCCGGAAGCATCGCAGCCTGCAGCTCGGACAGCCCCAGCACCAGAATGCCCATGGCCAGTGAAGCGCCAAGAATGCGGGGCCAACTCGCTGCCAGCCTTGCGTCGATGGTGACCGCATCGCCGAACTGCCGGACGCCGCGCCATAACAGGGTCAGGTTCACCCATCCCGCAACAGTAGTGCCGATAGCGGCAGCTAAATATCCCGCGAACGGCGCGCCACCAACGGCGATAACCAGATTGACCGCCATCGAGACCACCGCATAGCGCAGGGGTGTGCGGGTATCCTCGCGGGCAAAATAGGCGGGCTGCAACACCTTTTGCAGCACAAAGGCGGGCAGACCGACCGCATAGATCGCAAGCGCCGCCGCCGTGGCAGCGGTGTCCGACGCGGTGAAGGCGCCGTGTTCGAACAGCACCGAAGTGATCTGCCCCGGCACCACGATCAGCGCCACGGTCGCAGGCAGGGTCAGCGCCAGGCAGAACTCCGCCGCCCGGTTCATCGCGTCCCTCGCGCTGGCAGCGTCGCCGGATCGCACCCGGCGCGACAGCTCGGGCAGCAGCACGACGCCGATTGCGACCCCGACCACGCCCAGCGGCAATTGGTACACCCGGTCGGCGTACCAGAGCCAGCTGACCGCACCGTCGAAATAGCTGGCGACCTGGGTGCCGACCACCAGATTGATCTGCATCACCCCGCCCGCCAGCGCCGCCGGAACACCCAGCGCCACCAGGCGACGCACCTCCGGGGTCAGGCGCGGCATCCGCAGCGTCAGGGTCATCCCGGCCCGCCGCGTGGCCCAGACCAGCAAGCCAAGTTGGGCGATTCCGGCCCCGAACACCCCCCAGCTCAGGGCCGGGCCAACCGCCCAGCCCAGCCCCGACGCCAGGGCCATGACGGCGATCAGGATGACGTTCAACAGCACTGGCGCAGCGGCGGCGGCGGCGAACTTTCCGAACGAGTTGAGGATGCCCGAATACAGTGCCGCCAACGAGATGAAGACGATATAGGGGAACACCACCCGCGAGAACGTCACCGCCAGGTCCAGCTTGCCGTCATCGTCAAACCCGCTGGCCAGCGCCAGCACGAACCACGGCATCGCCAGTTGGGCGATCACCGTCAGCACGATCAGCGCGGTCAGCAATGCGGACATCGCCTCCTCGGCGAACTGCCGCGCCACCGCCGCGCCGTCGCCCTCCAGCTTTTTGGCGAACAGCGGCACGAAGGCCATGTTGAAGGCACCCTCGGCGAAAAAGCGCCGGAACATGTTGGGCAGCCGGAAAGCGACAAAGAACGCCTCCGCCACAGGACCGGCGCCAAGGAAGGCGGCGATCATGATATCGCGGATAAAGCCCAGCACCCGGCTGGCCATTGTCCAGCCGCCCACCGTCGCGAAACTGCGCAATAGCTGGATCGGTGCGGCATTCATTTCAACGCGGCCTTGTCGGACTTGGTTGTCTCTGGCGCGATGCCCTCGACCGCCTCGATCAACCGGCGCTCGATGTTCGCCTGCTTCTGGGCGCTGCGGATCTTGTGGCCGAACAGGTCCTTCACATAGAAGACGTCGACCGCGTGCTCGCCATAGGTGGCGATAACCGCCGAGAAGATGTTGATGTTGAGATCGGTCAGCGTCCTGGTCAGCAGGTGCAGCAGGCCCAGCCGGTCGCGGGCATTGACCTCGATCACCGTATACAAATCCGAGCCCTCGTTTTCGAAGACGATCCGGGTCGGCACGGTGAACGGCATCTCACGCGCCTTTTCGCGGCGGCGCTCTCTCAGCGCATCGCGGGCACTCACCTCGCCCTTGAGAATGCGCTCGATGGTGCGCTTCAGCCGAGGCAGGCGGTTCTCCTCGAACGGATGTCCGTCGCGGTCCTGGATCCAGAAGGTCGAGCAGGCCATGCCGTCGCTGGTGGTATAGGTGCGGGCATCGACGACACTGGCCCCGGCCAGCGCGAAAGCCCCGGCCATGCGCGAGAAGATCCCGGGGTGATCCTCCATGTAGAGGCAAGCCTTGGTGGCGTCATGGCTCTCGTCGGGCTGGAAGTGGCTGGAGAACCGGTCGGTGCTTCGTGCCTTAAGCGCCAGTTCGGCGAGGGTCGCGTGGGTATCGGTGTCGAGGCCAAGCCAGTAGGGCGGGTAGTGGCGGCCGAGTTCCGAGGCGCGGTCAGCCTCGGGCCAGTCCGCCAGCCGCTCGGTCAGCGCCGCTTGCGCCTCCGCGACCCGGGTGGCGCGGCTGATCTCGTCGCTGCCACCGGTCAGGAAGTCGCGGGTGTCCCAGTAAAGCCGCCGCAGTAGCTGGGCCTTCCAGTTGTTCCACACGCCGGGGCCAACGCCGCGAATGTCGCAGACCGTCATGACCAGCAGCAACCGCAACCGGGTCGGGCTCTGCACGATCTCGGCGAAGTCCTTGACGGTACGCGGGTCCGAGGTGTCGCGCTTCTGCGCCACGTCCGACATCAGCAGATGGTGGCGCACCAACCAGGCCACCATTTCGGTCTCGGCCCGGTCGAAGCCGAGGCGCGGACAGACTGAGGCTGCAATCTCGGCGCCGTATTCGGAATGGTCGCGGGGGTCGCCCTTGCCCAGATCATGGACGAACAGCGCCATATACAGCACCCGGCGATTGAAGCCGCCCTCAACGATTTCGGTGGCGACGGGATGCTCCTCGGCGGCTTCCAGCCTCTCGATCCGGTTCAGCGTCGCGATGGTTTGGATGGTGTGCTCGTCGACCGTGTAGTGGTGATACATATTGAACTGCATCATCGCCACGACGCGGCCAAACTCCGGGACGAAGCGGCCAAGAACGGCGGTCTCGTTCATCAGTCGCAACAGCCACTCGCCGTTGGTGGCGTCGGTCAGCATTTCGAGGAACAGCGCGATTGCGTCCGGGTTGGCGCGCAGATCATCGTCGATCAGGTCGAGATTCCGAGTCACCAGCCGCAGCGCCGCCGGGTGGATATGCGCGTCCAGCCGGGCCGCGTCACGGAAAAGCCGCAGCAGGTTGACCGGGTCGGTGGCAAACACCAGATCGTCGCGTACGCTAAGCCTGCCGTCGCGCACGATAAACGGTTGCTTCGGGTCGTTGGCGACACTTCGAAAGCTGAGCGCGCGCAGCAGGGTCGACAAGCGCGGCGGCGCCTTGGCGTGTTTGGCCTCCAGCGCCGCCGAGAAGATCCGAGTCAGGTCGCCGACATTCTTGGCGTGGCGGAAATAGACCTGCATGAAGTGTTCGACCGCCATCCGCCCGTCATGGTTCGTGAAACCCATGCGCCCGGCGATCTCGACCTGGCGGTCGAAGGTCAGCTGCTCCTGTGCCCGCCCGGCGAGGTCGTGCAGATGGCAGCGCACGGCCCAGATAAACTTCGAGGCCTCGGCAAAATGCTGCACTTCATCGCGCTCGAACACCCCCATCTCGACCAGATCCCAGGCGCTGTCAGTGCGGTACAGGTATTTTGAGATCCAATGCAGCGATTGCAGATCGCGCAGCCCGCCCTTGCCCTCTTTGATATTGGGCTCCAGCATGTAGCGCGAACCGCCATGATGGGCATGACGCTGATCCCGCTCACCCAGTTTCGCCTCGACGAACTCGTGCCCGGTCTTCAGGAACAAACGATTCCACAGCAGCGTTTCAAGCTCGTCGAACGGTGGCCGATCGCCGCAGATAAAGCGCTTCTCCAGCAGGGCCGTGCGGATCGTCAGATCGGCCCCGGCCAGCCGGAAGCATTCGTTGATGCTGCGCACCGCCTGGCCGACCTTCAGCTTCAGGTCCCACAGGATGTAGAGCATGCTCTCGATCACGCTCTCGCCCCAGGCGGTCTGTTTGTAGGGGGTCAGAAACAGCAAATCGACATCGGAGAACGGCGCCATCTCGCCACGCCCGGTGCCGCCGACGGCCACCACAGCCAGCTGTTGCGCGTTGGTCCGGATCGGCGCTGGATGCAGATGGGTGGCGCAATAATGGAAGACCCCGGCGATCACCACGTCAATTACGTGGGTGTAGCTGCGCGCCACCCGCAGACCGGCGTGAGGATGCTCCAGCAGGGCGACGCGGACCTTGTCGCGGCCCTCGGCGAGCACCTTGCCGATCAGCTCGGCGACATCGCGATGCTGGCTGTCGGAGCCTGCCTTGGCAGCCTCGCTGATCACCGCGTCGATCGCCTCGGTCAGACGGCCCAGATCAGCCAGATCCGCCGCCGGCGCGACCAGATTCGCCAGCCCAGCGAAAGTCCGCTCGGCCGAGCTCCTACGCTTCACCTGGATCTTAGCGATCAATCCACCCTCACGAACCGAGATCGAGCCGAGCGGGCGCCGGGTCGAGAATTTCGAAACCACGCTCGCGAACCTGCAGGATCGCCAATGCTCGTTTGTTCAACCCGTTGTGCTCGAAGCGCAATGGTCCGAGCGCCCCCTGGAAGCCTTCAACCCGGGTCAGCTCGGCGCGGCCAAATGGCGTGAGCGATCGGTTCCGCCGCGCGTCGGCCAAAAGCTGTCCGGCAACCTGCACTGCGTCGTAGCCAAGCACCGCGATGAACGGTGCTTGCGCGCCGTATCGTGCTGCATAGAGACGCGAGAAGCTGTCGAGCCTGTTCGGATCCGGCGCCGGAAACCAGCCGCCCTGCAGCGCTGGCTCCTGCAACGTGGAGTTCGCGTTCCACTGGCCAAGGCCGAGGTATTTTACCCGCGCCGGATCGAGACCGTTGTAGTCCACGAACGCGCCGGCCGAACGCAGCCCCTGACCGCCGTCCGGCAACAGAACCGCATTGGCACCCGCTTCACGCGCTGCGCCAACAAATGGGTCTGCAGTCTCCTGGATGCCCTGGAAGGTGCGCGGATAGCCTGAGGCAACCACGACCCGCGCGCTGTTTGACACCACCGCTTCCTCGACACCGCGAAGGGCCGCGTTGCCGTAATCGGATTGCGGGTAGAACACCGCGATCCGGTCCAGCCCTTGCGACGCGGCAAAGCCAACGATGCGCTTGGTCTCAGCCTCGGGCAGGAAACCGCTTACAAAAATCGGCCCGCCAGCCACCGTGCTGTCGGTCGAAAACGAGATCACATTGATGCCCGCCGCCCCGGCGACTTGCCCGACCCCGCCGGTGTTGGCGCCGAACAACGGCCCCAATATCAGCTTGGCGCCCTCGCCAATTGCCCGTTGCGCCAATGCGCGGGCGCTATCCGGGTTGCCGCGAGTATCAAAGATACGCAGCTCCATCCGCGGATCGGACAGGTCGACCGCCGCCATCCGCGCTGCATTCGCCACCGCATTGCCGGCATCGGCTGCGCCCGCATCGGCCGCCGTGAGGGGCACCAACAACGCCACAATCACCCGCTGATTGGGATCGACACTGCCGGCAGGCAATGCCGGAGCGGTCTGGCCGACGGGTGGCGTTGCCGTGCGGGACACGGTGGTCGGACCACAGGAGGCAATCGAGAGCGCCAATCCGGCGGCAAGAAATAGGCTCGGAGCGATGGAGGGCAAACGGAGCATGGCAACCTCTCTTTCTCTTTTGGCCGCACGGATACTATACAGGAGGTGCTCTCCCGCCCAAACCGGGCCAACATTTTATCGGACGTTATGAGCGGCAAGCAGGAAAGTAAACGCAGTCCAAGCGGCACGAGCAGACCGGGCGCCGGGCGGCCAACGCCCGTGCCCCTGGAATCCGGTCTTTATCTGGTAGCGACGCCGATCGGCAACGCTGCCGATATCACGCTCCGCGCCCTTGAAGTCCTGGCACGCGCCGATGCTCTGGCGGCCGAGGACACCCGGCAAACCCGCAAGCTGATGGAGATGCATGGCATCGCGCTGGCCGGTCGCCCGATGATCTCGTACAACGACCGCAACGGCGTCGAGCGGCGCCCCCGTATCCTGGCCTGGCTCCGCGACGGGATGAGCGTCGCCTATTGCTCGGACGCCGGCACGCCGCTGGTCGCCGACCCCGGCTACCGGTTGGCCGAGATGGCGGTCGCCGAGGGGATGGGTTTGACCGCAATCCCCGGCGCCTCGGCGGTGCTGACGGCGCTGTCGCTGGCCGGGCTGCCAACCGACCGCTTCCTGTTCGCCGGGTTCCTGCCGCCGAAGCGCGGCGCGCGAAAAAAAGCGCTGGATGAACTGGCGGCGGTACCGGCAACGCTGATTTTCTATGAAAGCCCCCGCCGTCTCGCCAGCGCCCTGGCCGATATGGCGGCGATGCTGGGCGACCTGCGCCCGGCGGCGGTTGCCCGTGAGCTGACCAAGAAGTTCGAGCAGGTGCGCCGTGGGCCGCTGGGCGAACTTGCCGCGCAATATGCCGCCGAGGATGCGCCGAAGGGCGAGGTGGTGGTTCTGGTCGGCCCGCCGGACGCAGGCGTGGCCCATGCCAAAAGCGCCGCCTCGCTCGACGACGCCCTGGCCGAGGCATTGCTGACCCTGTCAATCAAAGACGCCGCCCGCGCGGTCGCCACCAGCCTCGACTTGCCCCGGCGCGACGTCTACGCCCGGGCGCTGGAACTGGCGAGACCATGAGACAACGCCGCGGCCGCAGCGCCTACCTCAGCGGCCTGTCGGCGGAGGATCAGGCGGCCCGCGCATACCTCAAACGCGGCGCCGAACTGCTTGCCCGGCGGCACCGAAATGCGGGGGGAGAAATCGACCTTATCTTCCTTGAGGACGGCATTTTGGTCTTCGTCGAGGTCAAACAGCGAAAAAATCCGGCATTAGGTAGCAACAGCACCAAAATAGTGGCTCAAATTCACCCGGTCCAGCGATTAAACTGCCGGGATGGAAGACAACACAATTATCAACGGGCTGCTCAAACTGCGCACTGAGACGGCGCAACAGGTCGGATATGCCCGCGCCAGGCTGGCGGAACTATCCCACGATCTGGAAGCCATAGAGCATGTTCTAACCGCTATGGGCCACTATGAGCGGCCACCAACGCCGCTGGCCTATGCCGGGCAGTTCTCGCGCGGCGAGCGCCGGTTGTTCATCATGGAACTGCTTGGCAAGCGTGGGCCGCTGAAATCCGGCGATATCGCGAAAGAGTTTCTAACCCGCAAGGGTCTCAACCCGGACGATCCGACGCTTTTCCGTCGCCAGCAACAGGCGGTGTCCACTACGCTCAACCAGATGAAGCATAGAGGCGTAGTGGCGCAGGCTGGACGGGGTAGAGACGGGCGGGTGTGGCAGCTGGCCCAATGAAGGGCCAGCTTGATTTTGTGCTACCGTTGAGAGAGAATCGACGCGGCGCTGTTTGCGCTCTGCCTGTTACACGGAGGATTCAGCGAATGCCGGAGTTCAGTTTCAATCCGAAGCCGCTCGGCGTCACCGTTGACGATCAGGACGCCGATATGCGTTACGCCGTTCCGTCGTGCGCATTTCAACCCGTCATGGTCTTCAAGCCCGGTATTGAGGCGATCATGGAAGGACTTCGTCTCGCCAACATAGAGAGCGTCCCAGTTGACGCCGTTAGCGCTCTTGCAGGCAACATAGACCCCTGAATACGGCTTAAACTCCGTTCCGATGGGGT
>DATLAW010000148.1:0-5414 GCA_035527255.1 Thermohalobaculum sp.
CGAAAGCGCGAGACGTTATCCACGCCAGCGCTGGTGCGAGTGTCGGACAGCATGACCAGCCCGGCAGACAGTTTCAGTGCCACGCAGTATGTCATTTGAGTCTCTCTATTTTACTGCTGCGCCTGGCCTTGGGCGATCTCGACCGAGACAATCAGGCTGTCCTGCGCCCCGCCCTGAATCGAGCCACGGATCGGGGCGGCATCGTTGGCGTCGAGTCCGGCGCAAAGGCGGACATAGGCATCGGTTGGGCAGATCTGGTTGGTCGGGTCGAAACCGACCCAGCCGAGGCCTTGGAAGTGGACCTCGGCCCAGGCGTGGGTCTCGCCCAGCGGCGCTTCCAGGTCGAGCAGATAGCCGACAACATAGCGGGCCGGAACCTCGGCGGCGCGGGCAGCGGCAATGAACAGGTGGGTCTTGTCCTGGCAAACCCCGGCGCCCAGCGCCAACGCCTGCGCGGCGGTGGTATCGCTGTCGGTGACGCCAGGCCGGTAGACCACCGCCTCATGAACCGCCGCGGACAGCGAATGCATCCGGGCGAGCGGGTCGTCGCCGATGGCAGCTTCGCCGATCTTGATGATCTCGCTGTCTATGCGGGTCAGCGGCGTATGGCGCAGGAAGACCTCCGGCACGGCGCCGCCAAAGCGGTCGATCAGCCCGGCGGTGTCGGAAGTGCTGACGGTGCCCTCGGCTAGGACCGAGACCTTCTCGGCCGCGTGGCCAGAAAACCATAATCCCTCGGCGTCGCCAAACCCGTTGGTCAGCATCGGTTTGATCGCCTCGCCATCAACCGAAACGGTCCAGTCGGCGGGAATCTGCGACTTGGTCTTGCCCGGAAACAGCTTGAGCCGCAGCGCGACGCGCAGTGCCGCCGGGTCGTAGCTGTATTCGGTGAGATGTCGGATGGTCAGGCGCATGTCGTCCTCAGAAATAGTATGCGCGGTAGATCTCGGACGACAGCTTGCGCGTGACCGCCATCGCCTCCAGGATGAATTCGTGCAGCCCGTGCTGGAACAGTTCTCCCATTTCCAGATCATCGAGCCGGGAGATCATGCTCGCCACCGTCGCATGGCACTCATGCTCTTGACCGTAGCTGCGCGCAAGTTTTTGAAGATGCAAGCCGATCTCGTCGTAACAGAACGCCAGCGAGCGCGGGAACGCGTCGTTGAGAATCAGGAAGTCGGTGATTTTTGAAGGGCTGTAGTCGCCGCGATAAACATGATGAAATGCGCGCATGGCGGATGTCGCGTGCAGCACGCTGGTCCATTGGTGGTGGTCGCGGCCACCGCCCACAACCTCGGTTTCCGGCAGCAGCACATGGTATTTGACATCGAGCAGGCGCAGCGTGGTATCCGCGCGCTCGACATGCGTGCCGATCATCACGAAGTCGTAGCGGTCGGTCCGCAACATCGAACTGGCGGCGGCGCCCCGGAACAGTGCCGCGCGCTGCTTCACCAAATCAAGCAGGGCCGGGAGATCACGCTGCGCCGTCGCGGCGTCGGTGCCCTCAAGCATGCGCCAGCCCTCGTTCAGCACCTCCCAGACATCACGGGTCAGCGCGGTGCGAACCGATCGGCCGTTGGACCGCGCGCGCTCCAGGCACGAGCTGATCGAGGAGGGGGTATCCTTGTCGAGCATCAGTGTGCGGATGATCGCAGCCTCATCGACCACCGGTTCGTCCTCGAACAGATGGATGCAGCCCGCGGCGACCGCTACCGAGCGCCATTCCTCCTGACTGTAGGAGCGCGGCAGCACCGCCATGCGCTGGCCCATTTCGATCAGCCGCGCGGTTGCGCCCGCTCGCTCCATGAAGCGTGCCATCCAATAGAGGTTCTCGGCGGTTCGACTTAACATCGCGTCAGTCCCCCAATACCCAAGTGTCCTTGACGCCGCCGCCCTGGCTGGAGTTGACCACCAGCGAGCCTTCGCGCAGCGCCACCCGGGTCAACCCGCCCGGTACCAGGCGGACCTGCTTGCCGACCAGGCAATACGGCCGGAAATCCACATGCCTTCCGCCGATGCCGCGCGGACCGAGGGTCGGGACGGTCGAAAGATCGAGAGTCGGCTGGGCGATGAAGTCCGCCGAATTCTCGCGGATGCGTTTGGCATATGTCTTGCGCTCGTCCTTGGTCGCGGTCGGTCCGATCAGCATGCCGTAACCGCCCGATCCGTGGACTTCCTTGACCACCACTTCGCCCAAATGATCGAGCACATGGGCGCATTCGTCCGAGTCCGAGCACCGCCAGGTCGGGACATTCTGGAGGATTGCCGACTCGCCGAGATAGAACCGAATCATATCGGGCACATAGACATAGACCGCTTTGTCGTCGGCCACACCCGCGCCAGGCGCCGAACATAGCGTCACACCGCCGGCCCGGTAGACATTGAACAGGCCCGGCACCCCCAGCATGCTGTCGGGCCGGAACGCAAGCGGATCAATGAAGTCGTCGTCGATCCGCTTGTAGATCACATCGACCCGCTGCGGGCCGCGTGTGGTGCGCATCCACGCCAGATCGTCGTTAACGAACAGGTCCAGCGGCTCGACCAGTTCGATTCCCATCAAATCGGCCAGGTAGGAATGCTCGTAATAGGCGCTGTTGTGGGCGCCGGGAGTCAGCAGCACGACATTCGGCTCGCCCTTGCATGCGGCGGGCGCGAGCTCCTCCAGCGTCTTCGCGAGGTGGTTGGAATAGTGATCGACCGGCAAGATCCCGCCACCGGAAAACAGCTCCGGGAACATACGCATCATGATCTCGCGGTTCTCCAGCATGTAGGAGACGCCAGACGGGGTGCGGCAGTTGTCCTCGAGAACCTGAAAGGTGCCCTCGTCCGTGCGCACGATGTCGATTCCGACTATGTGGCTGTAGACCTTTCCCGGCGGCTCGACGCCGATCATGCCGGGCTGGAAGGCAGCGTTGCGGTAGACCAGATCGGCCGGGATGATGCCGGCCCGCAGAATTTCGCCCCGGTGGTAGATGTCGTAGAGGAAGGCGTTGAGCGCCCGCGCCCGCTGTTCGATACCACGCGAAAGGCGGCGCCATTCCTCGGCCGAGAAGATACGGGGGATCAGATCGAAAGGGATCAGCCGTTCCGGGTCGCCGCCCTCGCCGTAAACTGCGAATGTAATACCGATGCGTCGGAAAATCGCTTCCGCCTCGGCGCTTCGCTGGCGCAGCAGGTCCAGTCCGGATCGGTCGATCCACTCCGAAACTCTCTCATAGGGCGCGCGGATCGCATCCCCGTTGCCTCTCATCTCGTCGAAAAAACGTGTCAACGTGATATTGTCCAGTTCAGCGCCAGGGTGCCGGAAGATCCGTGACCACAATTCGCGGTTCGGTGCGGCGGTTGATAGAACATTGCCGGCCGATAGTCCACCGGCCACCATGTGCCCGTTGGAATGTCATCCCGCGAAATGCGCATGCATGCGGGCAAGTTCGAGGCGCTGGCGGCTCGTTGCACGAGCAAATTTTTATGGCAGATCAAACGTCCCCGATCGATCTCCGGCAGTGAGTTGCGATGCAATGACGTTTGCCGAAGAATCGGGAGAATCCGGCATTCATTCAGATAGCCGTCATCCTGAATAGACGATAGACGATAGGAGCAAATCGAAGCGCTGATCGCTGACACTTTGGAAAGATTTCGCCGCCGGGACTCGGTGGATGACCGCGACCTGTCGGGCCAAAGACCGAATGCGCCATTCTACCAAAGGAGAGGTGCCGTGAACGATACGCTTGCCGAAGCCGAAGAAATCACTCCGCAGCTTCGCCGCCTGCTCGCCGAGGGCAATGGCGACGGGTTGGCGACACTGCTGGACCCGATGCCGTTGAGCGAGGCGCTGCGCGAGGTCCTCAACCTTTCGCCGGACGAGCGCAATGCGGTTTTGTCGCTGATTCCCCCGGAACTCGCCGCGGAACTGATCGAGGAAGCGCCGAGCGAACTCGCGGTCGACTTGGTCGAGCGGATGACGCCGGCGCGGGCAGCGGAGGTCATCGACGAACTTGATTCGGACGTGCAGGCTGACGTCATCGGCGAAATGGACCATGCGGATGCCGAGGCGATCCTGTCCGAGATGGACGCCGAAGATGCCGCTGATGTTCGCCGCCTGGCCGAATATGACGATGACACGGCCGGCGGTCTGATGGTCGCCGAGGCCTTCACTTTCCGCGAGACTGAAACGGTTGGCGCGGTGCTGCGCGGCCTCGCTTCGGAAGATGAAGATTTTGAACGCTATCGCGGCCAGCACCCTTACATTGTCAACTCCGCCGATCAGCCGATCGGCGTGGTGTCGCTCCGTGGCCTGCTGACCTCTCGCCGCAGTGCCAAGCTGACCGAGATTATGTCAGTGCCGATCACGGTCGCGGTCACAATGCACCTCGACGCGCTACAAGATCTGTTCGACGAGAATCCGTTCCTGGGCCTGCCGGTCGTTGAGGCGGATGGGCGTCTTGTCGGTGTCGTTTCGCGTGCCGCGGTCGATGCCGCGGCCTTGCAGCGCGCCGAGTCCGAAAGCCTGCGACTGCAAGGCGTGTTCGGCGATGAGCTGCGCTCGATGCCGCTGACGTTGCGGGCCCGGCGCCGGCTTGCCTGGCTCTCCGCCAATATCGTACTCAACATCATCGCCGCCAGCGTGATATCGGCCTATGAGGAAACGCTGACGGCGGTCATCGCAATTGCCGTGTTCCTGCCGATGGTGTCGGACATGAGCGGGTGTTCCGGCAACCAGGCGGTCGCGGTAACCATGCGCGAGTTATCGCTTGGCCTGGTGCGCCCGTTGGATGCGATGCGGGTCTGGGTGAAGGAGATCGGAGTCGGCCTGATCAACGGCTTAGCACTGGGAGTGCTGATCGGGCTGGTCGCGTGGCTCTGGAAGGGTAACATCTTTCTTGGCCTGGTGATCGGCGTCGCGCTGGCGCTGAACACCCTAATCGCCGTGTCCATTGGTGGGGTGGTGCCGCTGCTGCTGAAACGTTTCGGCCAAGATCCCGCAGTGGCGAGTGGGCCACTGTTGACGACGATCACCGACATGGCCGGCTTCTTCCTCGTGCTCAGCCTCGCGAGCGCGATGATGCCGTATTTGATTTGACGCCGAGCAACCGGCGATATGTGTCTGGTTATTATCAGGATTAACGAAATAGGTGTAGGAGCAACCGGATTGAGGGCGAAGAGTTAATCGGATCTCAGAATCGAGTTGCGCAGACATTAAACGACGGCAACGTTTGTCTTGAGTGGGCCATGCGTGTCCTTTGCCGCCTGTGTGTGAGTTCAGCCTCGGCTCGCCATACCTGAACCGCCCCGGGTTTGCCGGAGGCTCCAACTCTTGAGAGGATGGAGCTATGACAAAGCAGACCTCAGCGAAATATTCACCGGAAGTGCGCGCGCGTGGCGTTCGGACGGTGCTTGAACATCAGAGTGATTAC
>DATLAW010000149.1:0-5404 GCA_035527255.1 Thermohalobaculum sp.
GAGTGCTGTTTTCTGGTATGGGGAATTTGCGCCTGACATGATCAATATTGCTATTGGGAATTTAGCAGACCCAGATTTCGCGGCCCCCACATATGCCGTGTGGAACAAGTTCAAACATCACTGGTTCGATGTTCCGGCTTCCTGCACCAGGGTCGTTGATCAGTAACTCGAGGTCAGATCGTTGTTTCTGGCGTTTGGTGACGCGCGACAATCGGGTGCAATTCGGTGAACGAGACCGATTCTGAAAAACGTCAGGAGGTGATGTTTGACGCGTTGTGTTTCCGAAAAATGAAAACATTGATGAGGATCAATACATCTGAATCTCGAATCTGAGCAGTATTAATTTGCGAATCTATATCCGGTATAGCGAAAGGCGACGATATGAACGAAAAAGCTGCCCGGCATTGGGGCTTGATGAATGCGATGGCAAACAAGACAGGCGTTGATCTGGGATTAGAGTATTTGGATGGAAGTTTGAGCCGATCCGCTATGCGCAACGCGATTTATAAATGCACCGAGTGCAAGCACGTTACCGAGTGCGAGACCCTGCTTGACCGTGATGGCGGCGTAATGGAAAGCACCCCTGATTATTGCCTGAACAAGCAATTGCTTTCAGGGCTAAGGGCCCACAAGAACTGAGCGCCACCGTGGCCTGGGCGGTAGATCCACGAGCTACAGCCGCATCAGCACGACGCCGCTGACGATCAGGAGACCGGCGATCCAGCGCCATATCCCGGCGCGCTCGCCGAGGATCAGTACGCCGATCAGCATGGCGAACAGGACGCTGGTCTCGCGCAAGGCCGCGACCATTGCCAGGGGGGCCAGGGTGAACGCCCAGATGGCGATCCAGTAGGAGCCGAGCGACAGGCCGCCGGCCATGACGCCGCTGCGCCAGGCTGGGCGGAGCCGTCGCAGGGCCTCGCGGCCGTGGGTTGCCAGGGCGAAGCCGGTCATGCCGGTGGCGTCGATGGCGAACATCCACAGGGTATAGCCCGAGGCGGTCTGGGCGATGCGGGCGCCGACACCGTCGGCCAGAGTGTAGGATGCGGTGAAGCAGGCGGTGCCCAGCGCATAGAGCAACGCCTTGCGGGGCAGCTGGTCGAGGCCGGTGCCATTGCGGGACATGACGATGACGCCCAGCGCGATGGCGATCACCGCAGCGGTCTTGCCGGTGGTCATGATCTCGCCGAGGAACAGCGCGCCGACCAGCGCCACGATCAGGGGCGCTGTGCCACGCGCCAGCGGGTAGACCTGGCTGAGGTCGCCATGCTGGTAGGCCTGGATCAGGAACAGTTTGTAGCCGATATGGAGCACGGCCGAGCCGATTATCCAGGGCCAGGCCACGGCTAGTGGTGTTGCGAAGAAGGGCAGCAGAACCAGCGCCATGGCGCCCTGCGAGATCGAAAGCAACAGGATCGACGAGAACCGGTCAAGCCCGACCTTGACGATGGCGTTCCAGGCCGCGTGCATCAGTGCGGCAAAGAGCACGGCAAGGAAGACGGTAATGTCCAAGATGATTTCCGGGGATGACGGGTCAGGGGTTCACTGAACCGTCATAAACGGAATGCTGGCAGGTTCAAGCGGTGGCGCATGTCGCCCGGATTATTCCACCGCGTGGGCGACGCCGATTTGGGAGGGGCGGTCGGGGCCGACCCAGATGATCTCGGGTATCGGTTGGCGGTTGAGGCTGCGGCGGAGCTGGCGGTCACGCATGAAGGGGGAACTGGACCAGCCGCCGCGCAGGAGGCCGATCAGGCCGAACCACAGGGTCAGCGAGCCGGTGCCGAGAATACGCTCGAGCCAGACCCGGGCCGCCAGCGCTGCTGGGGTAACCACCAGTGTCAGCACGGTTGCGATGCCGAGCCCGAAGACCACTGCCGTGGCGAGCTGAACCCACCATAGTGCTGTTGGTGCGCCGTAGCTGAGGCCGCCGTTCTTGAGGTCGAGGCTGATCGCAAACATCATCGGCGCCAGTCCGGCCATGGTAGTGATGGTGGTCAGCAGGACCGGGCGGATGCGGGCCTCGGCGGTGCGCACGATGGCTTCCAGCCGGTCCATGCGGCGCGAGAACTCCTGATAGGTGTCGATCAGCACGATGTTGTTGTTCACCACGATCCCGGCGAGTGCGACGATGCCGGTGCCGGTCATGATGATCGAGAATTTTTGACCCATCACTAGCATGCCGATCATCACTCCGGCGACCGACATCACCACGGCGCTGAGGACCAGGATCGAATTATAGATCGAGTTGAATTGCGCCAGCAGGATCACGAACATCAGGCCCAGCGCCCCGGCGAAGGCTTTCATCAGGAAGGCCTGGCTGTCCTGTTGCTCCTGGCGGTCACCGGTGAAACGGGCGGCGACCGATGCGGGGAAGGGGTTCTCGTCGGCGATCCAACGCTCGAATTCCTCGATGGTGGCGATGTCGGGTGTGACTTCATCGACACCGGCACGGATCATGAAATAGCGCTGGCCATCGCGGCGGCTGATCTCGCCGAGTTTTGGCGCCGGGCTGCGGGTGATGAAATTCGACAGCGGCACCATGCCCTTGTTGGTGGCGATCCTGAGGTCATCGAGGGTCGAGAGCAGCCGGTCCTCCCTGGGGAAGCGGACCCGGATGTCCATCTCCTCGTCGGCATCGGCGGGGCGGTAGGTGTCGAAGACGGCGCCGCGGGTGACGGCCTGGACCAGCGGGCCGATGGTGGCAACATCGGCGCCGAAACGGCCCGCAGCGGCGCGGTCGACGTCGATGCGCCAGTCGATGCCGGGCAGGGGCCTTGTGTCATCGATGTTGATCAGGCCGGGGGTTTGGGCGAAGCGTGCGCGGGCGATCTCGGCGGTGCTGATCAGGTCGGGCCAGCTATCGGATTTTACCTCCAACTGGATCGGTTTGCCTTGCTGAGGGCCGTCCTCCTGGAGCTTAATCTCGGCCAGAACGCCGGGGATCGAGGTGATCCGGCGCTCGATCTCGGCCAGGATATCCTCGCCGGAGCCGCGCTCGAACCAAGGGGCCAGTTCGAGCTGGACCTGGCCGACCGAGTCCGGCGGGCCTTCCTGGCCGCTCGGGTTGGTGAGACCGCCGCCGCCCGAGAAGGCGAAGACCGCTGCGACGCCGGGCACCGCGATCACCGCCTGTTCGGTGGCCCGGACCATGCGGTCACGCTCGGCCAGGCTGAGATTGCCGCGGGCGCGGACATAGACGATGGCGCGCTCGGGGTCGGTCTTGACGAAGAACTCGACTCCGGTGCTGTGGGCGCCGAAATAGGTGAAGACACCGACCATCACCGCCACGGCGACGCCGAGTGCCACAAACGGCCCGACCGGGTTCAGCACGATCGATCCAATGATCCGGCCGAAAAGGCGGCGGCGGTACATCTCGGGCGGGCGCGGCGGGGCGATGGTTTTGTTCAGCACTCGCGACCGGGCCTGTTCGGCAAACCGGCTGAACCGACCGGCGACGCCGCCGAGTATCGGCAGGAAGATCAGCGCCACGATCAGCGAGGCTGACAGCACGAAGATCAGGGTGATTGGAAGTTGGCGCATGAATTGCCCGGGCATTCCGGGCCAGAACAGCATCGGCAGGAAGGCGCAGAGCGTGGTGGCGGTGGAGGAAATGATGGGCCAGAACATCCGACGCGCCGCTTCCGTGTAGGCGGTCATCGGGCCGATGCCTTCCGAGACCCGCCGGTCGGCGTATTCGACCACCACGATGGCGCCGTCGACCAGCATGCCGACCGCCAGGATCAGCCCGAACATGGTCATGTTGTTGACGCTGAGGCCGAGCGCCGACATCAGCCCGAAGGTCAGCAGGAACGAGCAGGGGATGGCGATGCCGACTAGGATTGCCGAGCGGAAACCAAGTGCCAGCAGCACCACGAGCATCACCAGCACCACCGCCGTCAGCACGCTGGATTCGAGCTGGCTGACCATGTCGGTGACCCGCGCGGACTCGTCCATCGAGAGGTTGACATTGACTGCCTGTTTCAACGGTTCGGGCCAGCCTTGTACGACTTTGTCGACCGTCGCGCGGACGGCGTCGACTGTAGCGATGATGTTCTCGCCGATGCGCTTCTTGACCTGGAGCGAGATCGATTTTTCGCCGTTGAAGCGGGCGCGGCCCAGGGCATCCTCGAAGGTGCGGCGGATTTCGGTGACATCGCCGAGGCGCACGACCCGGTCGCCGTTGACCTTGACCGGTAGGTTGCGGACATCTTCCAGCGATTCGAACGAGCCGGGGACGGTGACCGAGAAAGCAGCGGTCGCACTTTCTACCGACCCGGCGGCGATGAGTTGGTTGTTGCGGGTGAAGACCGCCAACAGATCTTCGGTGGTGACGTTGTAGGATTCGGCCTTTAGCGGGTCGATCAGCACCTCGACCATTTCGTCGCGGTGGCCGGTAAGTTCGGCCTCGAGCACCGGGGAAAGCGCCTCGATCTCGCGTTGCAGGTCTTTGGACAGTTTGAGCAGGGTGCGCTCGGGCACCTCGCCGGAGAGAGAGACGATCAGGATCGGGAACTGCGACAGATTGATTTCGCTGATCGTCGGCGCGTCGGCGTCGTCGGGGAAGTCGGCCTTGGCCTGATCGACCTTGTCGCGGACGTCGGCCAGGGTTGCCTGCTTGTCCCAGCCGAAGTTGAACTCGAGCAGCATACCGGCGTGATTGTCCGAGGCGATGCCGGTCATCTGCTTGAGGCCGTCCAGCCCGCGCAGTTCGGTCTCCAGCGGTTTAATCAGCAGGCGCTCGGAATCGCGAGCCGAGACGCCGGGCAACGGCACCGAGATGTAGAGCACCGGGATGTCGATATTGGGCGCGCCCTCCTTCGGCAGCGAGACGTAGGAGATCAGGCCAGCGCCGATGGAGATCAGAATGAATGCCAGCACCATGCGGCTGCGGGCGGCGGCCCAATCGATGTGGCCGGTCATTGGGTTGGCGCCTGATCGAGCCGCGTCGGCAGGATGGCGCGGCCATCGCGGACAAACTCCTGGCCGACGACGATGACACTGGCGTTTGCGGGAAGGCCGGTGACCCAGACGCCGTCGATCGCATCACTAACCATCTGGATTTGGACAAATTGGGCGGTGCCCTCGACGGCGAGGCGGACGCCAAGGCGGCCATCGTCGTCGAGTGTCAGGGCGGTTTGCGGGATTTTGTGGGCGATTACGGCGGGCAGGTCGATGCTGAGTTCGGCAGTCATGCCGTCACGGATGCGGCCATCCTCGTTGGTCAGGATTGCCTCGACCTGATAGGTTCGGGTTTCCGGGTCTGAGAGCCCGACTCAAAAGTTCAGTTGACGTAGCAATACCTTGCGAGACGCCGGGTCATCAACCGGATGCTTGATATGAAAGCCCAGGCGGTAGAGCTTTCGATTGATGCCTCCCAGTCTTTGGCGAGGCGTCGGCAGCG